>DJFO01000007.1:0-3910 GCA_002432555.1 Marinagarivorans sp. UBA5870 | reverse complement strand
CAGTTGAGGAAATTGCCGCTCCAGCCTCCGTCGGCTGCGCCGTCCGCACAGTAGTGATTCGCGTCCGCCACGCCCGTGGGTTCGAAGCGACCGCTGCCAGACACATAGGAATAACATTTCATGGGATTAAAATAACCGACGTAGCTGAAGCTGCTGGTGTAGTCGGTTTCGGCGATTTGATCACCGGTGAGATCCGTGAAATCGTTAAACGCCTTGAAAAAAAGTTGGTGATCGAGCGACAGGGTCAGCATCACCATGCGGTCGCTTTCCGTCAGGGTCGACAGAGGCGGCACGGCGCTGTATTTCTGCATGTAGTTGACGGCATCCTCCGCGGGCACCACCGCCTGGGCGAACGCACCCGAGGTCATTATCCCCGTTACTGCCAGACCCAAGGTCTGTAAGATTTTCTTCAGTATTCTGCTGGTCATGGTTCCCCCGAACTCATTCCGCTGCTCTAAAAGTGGACTGCAGCATCACCGTAGAACGCGCCGCCTCCCCCGTTGCCTGGACCGTGACACGATATAAAGGCACGTCCGTCTCCCCTTCCTGGCTGTCGCTGGAGATTATTTTTCCTTCGCGCGGTACAAAGCACATAAATTCAATGATAAATCGCACGTCGTCGGCCTCGGCCGCCTCGCTGGTGGTGGCCACCGCAATTGTTCGATGCCTTCCCTCCGTGCTCCACACCTCGTCGTCTTGCCAGTGCTGAGTCGCAGTATTGCCAAAAGGCGCCAGCCGGCACTGCTGCTTGCTCAGCGCACCCTCAAAATCCCCGGCGAAACACAAGCCGTTGTTGCAATCCCGGTTAAAACAATTAGGGCCGGCGCAGCCGGGCATGTAACTGTTCATATTGAAGGGCGAAGGCGAACTCGAAAGAAATCCCTCCACCTGGACCAGCGCGGCTTCCGCCCGCTGAAACGCCACCGCGCGATCGCGGGCGCTGGCGGCCATGCGCAGTTCCAGGTTGGAATTGCGAATACTCGCGATGCCGAGCATCGTAACCACCGCAAGAATCACCAGACTGACGATCAGCGTTACCCCGAACTGCCGCTGCAAAGAAAATTTTTGACTGCGCATAATCAAATCCTGTTGCGGACGCGAAAGGTGGAACTGACGACCTGCCGGGCAAAACGATCGTTGTAGGTATTACCCAACAGGTCGGGCTGCTCCTGGGCGTCGGGCAGCATAGGGGACTGGGAGCGGAATAACAGATCGACCTGAACGGTGAAAACGTTATTCCACTGGTTGGCCGCGGTGACCGCGTCCGCCGTCAGATATTGCAGGGTCCCGCCGGTCATCACGCCGTAGAGGATCTGCATATTTTCCACCCCCAAGGCAATTTCTTCGGGGGCGGTGCCACCATTGCGGAGCACCGCGCGCATCAGCGCGGGCACGCCGCTCGCGGCAGTGGAAGTGCCTATGTAGTAGGCGCGCGCCTGATACGCCATGACAGTGGCGGCGGGGGTGTAGAGGCTGACCGGCGCCTCGCTGCAGGTAGCGCCCGGACAGATGATATTTTCCACCGCCGGTTGGATGGTGATGAGGTGATTGCCGGTGGTGTCATAGGCGATCTCGTTGCCGGCAGTGCCGTCCCCAGCGCGCAAAATCCCGACGCGGTTACAATCTTCCGCCACCACGCCCACGTAATGGCCTTCGCCGAACCCGTGGTTGCCTTCAACCGTCAGGGTACCGATCACATGGTTGCTAACCGCGAAACTTCGCCCCTGAAACCCGCGCACCAAAATCGAATCCGGCAGGATTGCATCCCCGGCCGAGTCAACCGTGTCATTGCGGATATCCGCCATATAAGTGGCCGGGACGTTAATATTCGCCTCATAGCCCCGGAGCGGAGCAAAATCCAAAAATGCCACGGCGCCGGCGCCGGCGCGTGCGACCAGCGCGACCCTGGCACCCGCCCCGGCACAACCCCAGTAGCCGGCGCCCTGGATGTCTTTACCTATGACGTCCAGGGCGTAACGCGCATTTTCCTGAATGAACGACATTTCCTCCTGACCGAGAAATGACGCCTTACTCGTGACCACTACCTGAATCCCCCCCGCCAAAATAATGAGGCCAATCAATATGGCCACCATCAATTCGACGATCGAAAAGCCCAGCGCTTTCACCAAACCTATGGCCGATTTATTGCCTATTTTCATCGATCAGATCTCCACCATCAGGACATAGGCGCGACGGCCAAAATTATTCGCCGCGGAAGGCGCGTCCGTTTCGGCCCGGCTGTCGTCGAAGGAAACCTGAATACTCAGAAAATCCCGCCCGTCAAAATCCACTTGCTCGATATTGCCCTGGCCAGCCGGCAAAAAATCCTCGATATTGGCCTCCCATTCGGCGCGGTCCCATTGGACCAATTCGTCGAGGGTGCAGGCCGCGGTGGTGCAACTTTTTGGATTGGCCACCGCGTCCGCGGTGTAAGCGGTCGCCCTGCCGAAATTGCCGCGGATTCGCTCGGCAATATCATTGGCGAGGTAGACCGCCTGGGAGTAGACGTGGGCCGATTGGTTGTACTGCATGGATTTGGCCTGCATGGCCAGAATGCCGAGCAGGCCGATCGCCAGCACGAACAGGGCGACCATCACTTCCACCAGCGAGGATCCGATTTGACTCTTATTTTTCATAGTTCCACACCTAAGGTAATTCACTATTCTCCGGGCAGATCCCCCCTGCCCCCTCAAGCTTACGGGCAGTTGAGATCAGTCCCCGCTGTTCTCGGGCTGTCATGCACCGAGCCAGCGTCATCGCCATCGCGGGTTTTCATCACTAGACCGCTGCGGTTGATGTACAAGCCGCGGGCGTAAGCCTCTTCCCTTTCCGGATCGCAGATGGTGAAGAGGGCGTCGGTCCCGTCAAGCGTAAAGCCTTGGGAATTAAAGGAGATGCTCGCGCCGTCACCGGATTCAATGGTGTAGTCACCGGTATTGCGGTAGACGTCGATCAATTGCTCCCCCGTATCCACCGCGCCGTTCGCATTGTTGTCTTCGAATATGACCCAGCCGCCCGCCCAATTGCCCATCAGGCAGTTGGCCTCATTGACGCTGTTGCAAATGGTAATGACCCGGTTGCGCGATGCCGCTTCTGTACGCGCGGTGGCCAAAGCGCCGGCGAGTTTGGCCTGCAGGCTGTCGACGTTGTTGCGTCGGATGAGGTTGTCGAACGAAGGAACGGCTATGGCGAGCAATATGGCGGCTATGACGATCACCACCATAAGTTCGATCAACGTAAAACCACGAGTGCTGATTCGCTGGCTTATCACTCTAATTCCTCGTTTAGTAATTGCTTATAAACAAAAGCCTGCTCAACCGCCGGCTGAACAGTAAAACAGGCCAGTATTGGTGTCACCGCTGGAAGGATAAAAGGTTTGGGTTTGCGATAAGCGGTCTGGCGGAAACCGATTTATATGCTTACGTGCGCCACGTCACATTTTGCCAAACCTGCGCTGCTGCAGCCGCGTTCAAGGCGTCCGCAATTCTTTGGGCAGCGAGAAACTCACGTTTTCCTGGCGTCCTGCCAACTCGGTCGGCGTTTCGGCGCCGAACCGTTTCAAGCCGTCGATCACATCGCGCACCAGCACTTCGGGAGCCGAGGCTCCGGCGGTAATGCCGACGGAAGCGCAGCCGGCAAACCAGCCGGCTTGCAAATCTTCCGGCCCGTCGATCAAATAGGCCCGCGCGCCGCAACGCTCCGCGAGTTCGCGCAGCCGATTGGAATTGGAGCTGTTCGGCGAACCGACCACCAGCACCACTTCGCACTCCAGCGCGAGCTGCTTGACGGCGTCCTGGCGGTTTTGGGTTGCGTAACAAATATCGTCCTTGCGCGGGCCTTCGATCGACGGGAATCGGGCGCGCAGGCTGTCGATCACTTTGGCGGTATCGTCCACCGACAGCGTGGTCTG
>DJFO01000246.1 GCA_002432555.1 Marinagarivorans sp. UBA5870 | reverse complement strand
CGCCTCGCCCATCACTTGGTAACCGCCGTCCACTTCCCCGCTTGGACCTGTTTCACCGGCGGATTCCGTCATGACCAGACGGTTCTGGGCGATGAGAGAAACGGCCACAGGCACCACACCGGCATCGCCCGGCATTAGCACTTCCTGGTCCACGGTGAATTGCGGTTTTTCGTCGACCAAAGTTATGTTAACCACAATGCCGTTGTCGCTGGTGTAACTCTTGGTGGCCGGATTACCGCTCAAAACGCGGTTGGCGTCGTCGATCGCGGAAGCCGCGAGAGAGAAAGCGGCCAGGAGCTCCTCCGCCTGAACGCTGGCGGTGAGTTCCGCCGCTTCGATCTGCATGGCAAATTCTTCGGAAATGGTCGCGATGCTGGTACCGCCTTCCAAAGTGGTTTCACCCACAGATGCCGCAAAGTCCACCAGGTCGGCCACCATATTTTTGGCTTTCTGCAAACCCGGAGCGCCCGCGGTTTCGCTCGGCGTTCCCTGATCGTAATTGTCCGGCTCCTCGTTGCTGGCCAATTGCTGTTCGGCGGCGAGTGCTTGCAAAAGCGCTCCGAGATTCACGGGGTTTTCCGGATCCAGCGCCTGCACCCGCACCAACAGCGCCTGGGCCGCGGCTAAGATGTCCGCGTAGCTGGTCTCGGCCACGTTCGTGGTATTACCGGCAAGCCCCTGATTCAAGAAGTAGGTAACGAAGCTTTCCAGGGCGGCAATAAAACTGAGGGCGTTATTATCTGCGCGCACGGCTTGTATGACGGCGGCGTTGAGCGCGGCATACTGAATATGCAAACCGGCGGCGCCGCGCACCGCTGCTTCGTTGGTCAAATCAATGACGGGCAGCGTGGCCAGATTGCCGGTCAGGCCGAAACGGTTGGCGATCTGCGAATTGGCCGCGGCGATTGCCGCCTCGATTACCGCCGCAGTGTTGCCGGAATCAATGGCGTCGAGCGCCAGTTGAGCCGCGAGGTTGGTTAACAAAGTGATGTTGGCGACCGCGTCGTCGGCGGCAGATGGAACCACAACGTCGAGGGAAAAGTCGTCGCTGCCAGCGATGGGCAGGTCCTCGCCGAAATCCACACCATCGCCACACCCGGCTGATAAATCACAGCGCATCACGGACCCACTGGCGGCCGGCGTGACGCGAATCAACAGGGGCTGATCATCGTAGGACTCGGGTATATTCAGGGTGTAGGAACCATTCGAGGAAGTCACCGCCGTCGCGATCGGATTGGTACTCAACACACCGTCCATGAAAGAGTGCGCCGCGACGTTGAAACCCACCAGAACACCTTTGCTCGCGGTTCCCGACATGGAAAAAGTTGCCGCCGGGGGCGGATTGGAGCGCTTNNCTTTTTATCACTGTCGCTGCAACCGCAGCCCTGAAAAAACATTGCCGTAACAGCGGCGGACACAAACACTAGACGCCGAAGATTTATCATGTGGTCTTCCTTCTGCTGCATGGATAGAGCCAATGTGCGTGGAGGGTACCATTGGCGATCAATTTTTATAAAACCACCGGCAGTGCGCCGGCGGTGCGTGCCTATTGCGTAATGACGCGCCTTGGTTAAAGCATAGAAGGAGTTTGATTGGACGCAATCGGAACGAAATATCTGGTCACGGACCGATTTATAATCAGAGGCCGCGCCTTTATATTGGGAGTGAATTAAGGGAGTGAATTAATCGCCGGGCCGCCACAGCAGCGGCCGCCTGAAGGACTGCTCAAGTGAAGGAGGTTTGCTGCAAAGCGGCAGCCCCACCGACGACCGGAGGAACATCAGTGTCATTGGATTCGGTCGAGCGAGCGCGCTGTCCGAATGGTACAGGAGCAGCGCGGTTCGTATCCGCCCCTTTGGGCAGCAATCCAATCGATCGCACCCATAACTTCTGGGTGCCTAATTTCACCTATAGGCCTTCGCTAAGGTGGGGGCTAACGTGGGTGCTCATGTGGGTGGGCCAGTAAGTCGCCGCAAAGCTAGGCCGAATAAAGCTAATATTGTGGACTCGTAAACTTAATCGAAGACATTTTTGCCCCCTGAGACCTAATTAGAGTTGGAATTGATTGGCGAAAAAAAATCAATTAATCCCACCGCTATGGGGCGTCGGCAAGAATGGAAACTCCGCGGTTATGCCGTTCGTCGTAATATCTAGGCGATTACCAGGGATAGTCCCATAGCCCGGACCATCATTGGTTCCCGCGCCAGGAGCAGCGTCCAGGAAGTTTACGCCATCACCGAGTCTTGCCTGGAAATACATCGGGCCCCCGATGGCCCGCAATGTGATATCGATTACATCATCGTTCGGGCGCCGACCATTCGGTAAGCCCGCAGGGTCCGGGCTTAGGAGAGCTCCTAATCTGCTCTGATTTTGCGGTAGTGTTGGTGGCACCGCTATGTTCAGCCGGAGTAACTCCGAACACCGTGCGTCACAGTTACCGCCAATAAGAGGCTGTCCTGGATATCGAAAAAGAATTTCCACTAGCTCGTTACGCGGAAACGGGGGCACCTCCAGACCAAAGTGCACTGGGAATGCGGTCGCGATAGACGGAGATTTAATAAACTCCTGAAACTGGGCATCATTCTTCGGGTTACTCTGGTTAAAATCCTCCTTATGCGGTAGGGCAATCAGCATGGCCGCGACTGACGGATTGCCCATTCTGTCCAGCTGCCGGAAGCCAGACTGATATTTGTATCGACCACTGACTTTCTCATGACTCGATACGTATACGCCTAAAAAAGCATGATTTGTGGATTCTGCAGTTCCGCCATCCAAAGTTAGGCGCGAGATTGGTATCTCTAGGGCTATCGAATTCACATTCATTCCTGCTGAAGAATTCACTCCGAAAGAATTCGAGTGTCCGTCTAAATCTTCAGCTTCGCTCAAA
>DJFO01000026.1:4772-5381 GCA_002432555.1 Marinagarivorans sp. UBA5870 | reverse complement strand
CGATGATCAGATCGTTGACAGCGGACAGATCTGTGGCAACAGCTTGTTGAAACGGGAGCATTAGGAGAATTCTTGGTGGCCCTGAGATTTGGGGGTGGATGCTAGGCGCGCGGTCTGAGGCTGTCAAGGTTGTCCGGGTCCGCCGGGCAAAGTGAATTCGCCAGAACCGAGGCGAGATGGTCTACACTGTCGATGCGATATCACATGTAATCTATTCCAAAATGTTACATGTGAAAATNNTTTACAGATCACATGTAAGAGCGTAAGGTGCATCTCATGAAAGCGAAGTCGTCGGCTTATTATCAGCGTGAGTTCCGTAAACGGCTGCGGGACAACGGTCTGGTTAAGAAGGAAGTTTGGATTCGCCCCGAGCATGCCAAACTTCTCTCCCACATCGAAAAGCAGCTGCGCGAACCCTTAGAGGAATTTGGTTTGGTTACCCCTGGAGGAAAAATCATGATCGATGCCGCCAATACCTGGACCACCGAAAGTTTATTTGACGCATTGCAGACAGCCCCGCTGTTCGCTGATCACAAAGCGACGCTGGAATTGATCGACGGTGTTGAGCCGGCTCTGCACATCACCATGCACGAATACGGCGACCTGCCG
>DJFO01000026.1:0-4752 GCA_002432555.1 Marinagarivorans sp. UBA5870 | reverse complement strand
TTGCGCACCCACAAATATTTTCCCCTTTCAACCATCAGCTTGGACACGCTTGCCCACGGCAAAGAGTACTACCATATGTTTGGGGCCTTGAGTTCCTCCTCCGATCTCGCGAACGTGGTATTCGAAATCGAGATGTTGGCGTCCAACGTCATCCAGGCAACTGAAGCCTACGCGGAATTTTTGCAAACACCCCACGAGGCTCACGCCTAGGAGATCGCCATGAATATTTGGAGCAAAATGATTACGGCGCTGCGCGGCGGCGCCACCGAAGTCGGCGAAGCCATAGTCGATACNNCAGGCGTTGCGTATTCTGGACCAGGAAGTGCGCGATTCGAGCGATGAACTGCGTCGCTCCAAGGACGCTTTGGCAGCCATCATGGCGCGCCAGAAACTCGCCGAGGAAAAATGCCAGCAGGTTCGCGACAGCATCGGCAAGAACGAAGGTTATGCAACTCGCGCGTTGGAAAAAGGTGAAGAGGCCCTCGCTTTGGAAGTCGCGCAGAAAATCGCGGACTTGGAAAATCAGCTGCGCAGCGAAGAGGCCGCCGCGCGGGAGTTCGCCAGCAGCGCTGCCCAATTGCGTGAGGCGGTGAAGCAGGCCGAGCAGAATATCAAGCGCCTGAAGCAACAGGTGGATACGGTCAAGGCGACCGAAAATGTCCAGCGTGCCCAGGCCGCGGTGGCCGAGCGTCATAGCGGGTCGAATTCCAAATTGCAGACGGCGATGGAATCCCTGGAGCGAATTAAGGAAAAACAAGCGCAAAAATCAGCCCAAATGCGCGCCGCTACCGAGCTGGCGGAGGAAAGCAGCGACGATAGCCTCCAACGCAAATTGGAGAAAGCCGGCATTGTTTCCTCCGGCTCCAGCGCACGGGAAATTCTTGAGCGACTAAAACAGAAAAAATAGTGGCGCCTACCGGCATTGGCGGCGCTAGGCATAGCTGCCGCCAAGGGTTTTTCATCTTTGTTATATCTGGGCGATCAAATGGATCTTTTTTTCGACATAGTCTTGTCATTTCCCACGGTTGTTTTCACCTGCTTCCTATTGCTCGCAATGTTGTATTGGATGCTCACGCTGGTGGGCCTGGTCGGTATTGAAATGCTCGAATTCGATCTGGACGGCGCGGACTCGGTGAGCAGCCTGAATGTGTTTTCCGGCCTCTTGTTCAAGCTTGGCCTCAACGGCGTGCCGGTCACTATTGTCATTTCCATGATCGCCCTGCTCGGCTGGATGCTCTGCTTCCTGCTAGTCTATTTTCTGTTTCCCTGGATTCCCTTCACCTGGTTGAAAGTCCTGCTGGGCGTTCCCGTATTGTGCGGCGTGTTCTATGCGGCGGCCATGTTGACTGCCCTCTTGATCAAGCCCTTGCGACCTATATTCCTAGCGAGCAACCAGGAGGTCCAGCAACAGATTCTCGGCCAAACCGCGGTGGTGCGCACCGGGCAGGTCACCCGCACTTTTGGTGAAGCCTGTGTCGCGGACGGTGGTGCGGGACTGATCGTCAAAGTACGCTCCTACAAAGATGAAGTTTTCCGGCGGGGCGACAAGGTGGTTTTACTCGAGCACGTCGCGGGAGAGAACTTTTACCGCGTGGTCGCCGAAGCCGATTTCAATCCTCAATAATTCGACGTTCCCCAAACAGGGGTGAGCGCCTGATTGCCAGTCACGTTTGTAAATGGAAAAGGAGCAAGTATGTCAGAGCATTTGCCGTTGATCGTTTCGATCTTAGTATTTGTCGGCTGTATCTTATTGAGCCTGCTTGCCATTGCGGCAATGTTCAAGGCCTTTTATATCAAAGTGGAGCAGGGCACCGCTTTGATCAAAAACGACATGACTGCTCGGCCCAAAGTATTCTTTACGGGCGCATGGGTGTGGCCGGTGATTCACAAAAAAGAACTGATGAGGATTTCCCTGATTACACTGGAAGTGGATCGCCGGGGCAAAGACGGGCTGATCTGCGCGGACAACATTCGGGCGGACATCACGGTTGCTTTTTACTTGCGGGTAAATGAGACGCCGGAGGACGTGCTTAAAGTCGCCAAATCCCTCGGCGCCAGTCGTGCGTCCGATAAACACGCCGTGGACGAGTTGTTTAACGCAAAGTTTTCCGAAGCCTTGAAATCCGTTCGCAAGCAGATTGAGTTTGTCCGCTTATTCGAGGACCGGCAGGATTTCCGCGATAAGATTATTCAGGTAATCGGCAATGATTTGAACGGTTATGTCCTGGAAGACGTGGCGATCGATTATCTGGAGCAGACGCCGAAGAGTTCCCTAGACCCCCACAACATCCTGGACGCCGAGGGTATCCGCAAAATCACTGAGCTGACGGCGCGACAGAATGTTCAGACGAATATGTTCGAGCGCGACGAAGAACTGGCGATCAAAAAGAAGAATGTAGAAACCGTGGAGGCCATGTTGGAGTTGGAACGCCAGCAGAAGGACGCCGAGGCGCGCCAGGCGCGCGAGATCGCGACCATACAAGCGCGCGAGCAGGCGGAGACCAAGCGCGTCCAGGAAGAGGAGCGGAAAAAAGCGGAAATGGCGACCATCCTCGTCGATCAGGATCTNNTGGCGGGACAAAACCGCGAGCGCGCCGTGGCGATCGAGCAGGAAAAAGTCGTGCGCGCCCGCGATTTGGAGGTGGTCTCCCGCGAGCGCGAGGTGCAGATTCAGCGCATTGAGGCGGAAAAAGCCATCGAGGTTGAGCGCAAGGAAATCGCCAATGTGATTCGCGAGCGCGTCGCCGTCGACAAAACCGTAGCCATCGAGGAGGAAAAGATCAAAGAAGTGCGCGAAGTTTCCGAAGCGGATCGCAAACGCCAAATCCAGGTGTTGGAGGCCCAGGCGCTGGCGGAGGAAGACAAGGTCAAGCAGGTGAAGTTCGCCGAGGCGGAGGAACAGGTGGCGAAACACAAAGCCGTAGAAATCACCACTCTCGCCCAGGCGCGCCTGGACGCGGCGTCCAAAGAGGCCGACGCCAAGAAAAAAATGGCCGAAGGTCTGCAGGCCGAACAGGCTGCGCCGGGATTGGCGGAGGCCAAGGTGCAGGAAGCCAAAGCCGATGCCCTTGAAAAAGAGGGTTTGGCGCACGCGCGGGTAGTGGCCGCTAGAGGCGAGGCCGATGCCAACGTCATCAACAATACCGGCCAAGCGGAGGCGAATATAGTTGCGCTGCGCGGTGAATCCGAAGCCAAAGCGAAACACCGTATAGGTACGGCGGAGGCGGAGGTGGTGCGGGAAAAACTGAAAGCGGAGGCGGACGGGCTCGTCGAGAAGTTCACGGCTATGGGCAATATGAGCGACCAGGCGCGGCAGCACGAGGAATTCCGTATGACCCTCGAGACCGCTTTCAAAGAAGCCTTGGCGTCCATGGAGGCCGGCAAGGAGATTGCCAAAGAAAACGCCGAAGTGCTCGCCACCGCCTTGGCGAAAGCCAAAATTGACATAGTCGGTGGAGAAGAGCATTTCTTCGACAACTTCGCGAAGTCACTGTCCATTGGCAAAGCGGTGGACGGCCTCGCCACTAAGAGCAGCACCATCGCCAACATCCTGGAAAATGTCCTCGCGTTAGCCCATCGCCCGCGACCGGGTGCGGATGCGGGGACCGAAGTGCGGGCCGGTTAGGTCCGGCGGCCGGCTCGCGCCTGCGAGCCGTGTAACTGCAGCGTTGCAATCAGGGAAACACTATGGCCGTTATAGACCCGGACAACAATCAATTCGATCAAGCGGTTGCGGAAGGCGGGGCTTACGAGATCATCCAGCGCCGATTGATCGAACAGGGCACGCAGCTGAAAGATCTCACCGCGAGCATCAACCAGGCGCGGATCGGCGAGTTTGGCAGCGCGGAAATGCATCTCGCCGCCCGGGTGCGGGTGCGCACCGAAAATAATTGCGTGCCGCGCGACATCGTCCAAGTGGGCGAGCTGCTGTTGTTTGGCTACAACGTGTATATCGGCTTAAAAACCGAAACTCGCGTCGCTGACGTCCTCGCGCTGTTCCGCCTGACCGGCAGCGGCGACGAGATTACCATGCAGGAGGTTCCCCTCGCCGGCAGTTTTCTCGCGGAGAGCAATTTCACCCGCGACTTTGAAGAGTTGTACCGCTACTACAAACATACCCAGTTGGTTCAGCTCGCCGTGCGCAACGGCAAATTGTTAGCCGCATTTCAAATTGGTGAGCGGCGTGAGGACCTGCGCGTTTTCCGCTGGAACATATCCGCCGACGGCCGCGTTTTCACCTATATCGACAACCGGGGCGAGCGCGATATCGCGCTGCCGGCACCGTTCGACTTCGAGTGGCAGAAGACCTCCCGCGAGATGGTGGTCATGGGCCGCCATCCGCACATGAACATCCTCGACACCGTCTTCGTCGAAACCATCGGCGGCGACCTGACCATGAAGGTCGAGAACAACACCCAGGACGGCCTGGGCATCTACCGCGAAGCCGTGGTGGACAAGACCCAGTCCCTGGACGACGCGCAGATCGAATACGCCAAGCTCGGCAGCCTGATCCTGCTCAAGGTGCTGCCGTACCGCGAAGAGCAGTGGCGCTACCTGGTGTACAACGGCCTCACCGGCAAGGTGGAACGCATCGACGCGATCGGCCAGGCCTGGGTGCAGCTGCCCGAAGACCACGGCATCGTGTTCCCGGGCGGCTATTACCTGCAGAACGGCGAGTACAAGACGTTCGAGCGCTCGATGCGCGGCATGGGCTTCGAGCGCGCGGTGCGCTCGCCGAACGGCGAGGACGTG
>DJFO01000075.1 GCA_002432555.1 Marinagarivorans sp. UBA5870 | reverse complement strand
TCTTCGTACAACCACTCCAAAAACTCCGCTCTCTGTTCCGGCGTACAGCCGTGAGCGTGTAAGCGGTCAAACCATTGAGCTGCTTCCTGTAGAGCGGCGTTCATAAGGCCATTCCTCCACGTGGACAGAGTGTCAACCAATGCCGGTCCAGCAAGCTGTACGCCAAGCGCGTCCACAAGGCTCAAAAAGCTCTAGAGAAAAGGTTTAATAATTGTTTTTCAAGGAGTTTAACNNGGGCCCTCTGGAGCACCTAAGCGATTGATCAGCGGCGCGTTGAAAGAGCACCTCGAGAGAACGGTCACCAGAATAGCGCACGCAGCGCAGCATAAGAGAAATGCTTGGCAGGTCCCGCGAAGGGACCCGGGGATTATTTAGATGATGGGCCGGGAGCCGGTTTCGGACGCCCCATGATTTTGACTGGGACCGGCTCGTTGGATGCCTCCGACCACTGGCCGGTACGCATCTCGCGCAACACGCGGTTGATGGTTTTCACACTGCGAATATAGTCGGGCGAACGCCCGGTGGTGTCCGCTGCGCTGTTGGATTTACTCATAAAGAACCTCCCGGATGCGCTATCAATGCTTGCCTGCGCATCAACAGCTGATCAATCATTTCCTTAAATGGAATAATCAAATTGACGTAAGTATACACCNNACCAGGATATTGGGGCGATCGCAGTGAATATTCAAGATTCCCCGCTCGGGTAGCCGGTCGTTGATGCGGACCGACAGCCAGCTCGCCAGACCCAGCCCCGCCTGTTCGTGGAAATAAGTCTCCACCGACCGAACCACGCTGGGGGAGACATCGCAGGTTTCTTCAACCAGCCGCGCCATGTCTCGGCTGTCGGCAATCAGACAGGGTTTGTCTTTGAAAGCGGTGGGGGCGCCGGGTATATAACGGGTGCGCCCCGGCAGAGCGACATCCACCTCGGGAATCGGCAGGGCGAGCGGCTCCAGGCGCGCATCGGGGCGGGTGCTCTCCTCATCGTCGTTGAGAGAGGAAAAAGACAGTCCCAGTTCCAAATCCAGCACTCCGATCAGGCCGTCGAGGGAGGCCACATCGACAAACTTCAAGCGCCTGAGCACCGCCTCCTTTTGCGACGGCTGCACCTGCAGGTCGCGCGCGCGCCGGTAGACCATGATATTAGCGGAATACACGGTGTTACTCGGATAATTCTCGAAGGCGCTGATGATCGAACAGAGAGCGCTCAGCGAAAGACGGATCGCCTCTTCCACCTTTGCCAACGCCACCCGCTGGTCCGCTTCCGCGGTCTCCTGCACCGCATGGAAATGTTCCGAAAGAAATTTATAGGCTTTGCCATAGGCCCCGAGCATATTTTGCGGCGGCATGGTGCGCACTGTATCCATCNNGCTGAGCGAGATGCAATTTTTCCTCATACCGCTCCCGTTGAACCTCCAACCGCCAGTCGCGCAGGGCCCACAGCACCAGGTAACCCAGGCAAGCGGCGACAAAATAATAGGTGTACAGGGTGCCGTTTTTAATTTCGTCGGCATAGAGGGAAGACACCACCCCCAGTACCACACCGGTCACCACCAAAAAAGCCCCGAACCCGCTGTTTTTTACCGCGGTGTCGGAGAATTTTTGTAGACGCTCGACAAATGCCATAAGACCCCTCGGCCCGCTATCCAAAATTAACAAATCCAAAAATGAATNNAGCTCCGTCATCCCCGCGCAGGCGCGGACCCAGAGAAGGTGGCACGTTCCCGTGGATTCCCGCCTGCGCGGGAATGACGGGAGGGGACAGCAGCGCGCTCTGCCATTGCTCACGCGGCTTATCAAAGCAGGTGATCAACCCACTTTGAAGCGCTCCACATCGACCCCGTGGCGCTGCACGATCTTGTAAAAATCCGAGCGGTTGCGGCCAGCCAGGCGGGCGGCTTCGGTGATGCTGCCTTGGGTGGAGCGCAGCAGATCTTCGACATACTTGCGCTCAAAATCCTTTTTGGCATCGGTGAGATTTTTGGTTTTATGCTGAGCGGAAAACGGCAGGGCATTTTCCACCAGGGTCTCCGGAATCACCATGCCCGGCGTCAGGGCTACCACTTGCTCGATGACATTTTCCAGCTGGCGGATATTACCCGGCCAGTGATAACCGAGCAGCGCGTTGAGCGCTTTGGGAGCAAGGCTCTTCGGCGCCGCCCCCATTCGCTCGGCAATTGTCCGCAGAAAATGTTTGGTCAATAAAGGGATATCTTCCTTGCGCTCGCGCAGGCTGGGCAGCGCCAGATTGACCACGTTTAGGCGATAGTAAAGATCTTCGCGGAAATGATTGGATTGGATCGCCTCCGCCAGATTGCGGTGGGTGGCGGAGAGAATCCGCACGTTGATCGGCCGGTCCTTGGTTCCCCCGACCGGACGCACCACCTTTTCCTGCAGTACGCGCAGCAACTTGGCTTGCAGAGGCATGGGCATGTCTCCGACCTCATCGAGAAACACCACCCCGCCTTCCGCGGCAACAAAGAGGCCCTCATGATCTCGGCTGGCGCCGGTAAAAGCGCCCTTCAAATGACCGAAGAGTTCCGACTCCAGCATTTCACTGGGGATGGCACTGCAGTTGATGGCGATAAAAGGCTTATCGGTGCGGCGGCTCTGCCGGTGCAGGGTGCGGGCGAGCACTTCTTTGCCGGTGCCGCTCTCGCCCGAGATCAGCACGTTCACGTCGCTGGCCGCCAGGAGATGCACTTGCTCCAGCAGTTGATACATCTTGGCGCTGCAGGTATTGAACTGCTGTCCCCACGACTGTTTATCGCGCGGGGTTTCCGGCTGGCTGCTGACCGCCTGGTTCAGGGTGGTAACCAGTTCGTCCTTGTCGACCGGTTTGGTCAAAAACGAGAACACGCCTTTCTGCGTCGCCTCGACCGCCTCGCGGATAGACCCGTGAGCGGTGAGTATGATCACCGGCAGGGTCGGCCAGTCGGTGTGGATTTTTTCAAACAGCGCCAGGCCGTTCATTTCCTCCATGCGCAGGTCGGTAATTACCACATCGGGCAATTCCTGCTGGATCAAATTGAGGGCCTCAGCGCCGCTGTTGGCGCAGCGGGTGGTATAGCTCAAGGCTCCCAGACGCATGGCGAGGAGCTGCAGCATGCCCGCGTCGTCGTCGACCACAAGAATATTCGCGCGGCTCATAAACTTATTCAGGCCCCGTTTCCGCGGACTGCAATTCGATCTGAGCCTCGATTTCACTGAGCCCCTGGATCGTCTTCTCGTGCTCCTGCTTCAGATCCATATAGACCTTTTCCACCGTGGCATAAGCGCGCTGCCCGGCAATCAACAGGTCGAAAAATGCCGCGTATTCCTCCGGCCAGGTGCCCGCCGCTGTCAAATCGGCCAGGAGCTGGTTCAGCACTCCGGGGGTGCGGGCCGGTTTGCAGGAGGCGAGCAGCAGCGCGTTCAGCTTTTCCTCATCCACTCGATTGCCAGGCCGGCTCGGCGCCGCGCGCGCGACCACCCGATTGAGGTAGACCTCCTGATTCGCAGGCGGATCGTTGCACAGCGCCAACCGCTCGATCAGCAGCTGATTAACACTGCGCTCGGGTTGCAGCACCCCCTCGCGCACTTCAATCTTGCGGGGCGGCGTGGGTGGATTCGAATTGATCAAAGGCGATGAGCATCCGGTTGTTACCAGTCCCAGCACCAACAGCCATTTTTTCATAGGTTATTCTCTCTACGGACGGGAAAACGCAGCTTGAATTCGCTGCCCTCGGTTCCGGAAACCACCTCTATAGCACCCTGCAGGTGCGCCGTGCACTCCTGGACAATTGCCAAGCCGAGCCCAGTGCCTTTCAGGGGCCCGCGGCGGCGCGCCTTGCCCTGGTAAAACGGTTTAAAGATATTCTCGCGTTCCTCTTCCGACATCCCGGGTCCNNCAACCACCAGGTATCGCCGTCGACCCCCCAGCTGACCGCCACTCTACCTGATTCGGGTGTGAAATCATGCGCATTCGATAGTAAATTACTGAGAATCATCTCAAGGGCCTGGGGGTCGCTGCGGACCGTCGCAGGAGAGCCCGAAATGGACCAGCGACAGCGGCTGGACGGCCTGGAGTCCATCAATTTGGTGCGAATTCTATTGCACATAATTTCCAAATCAACCTCGGCGTCCGCATTAAGTATTCCGTGTGCCACGGCGTTGTAGTTGAGCAATTGCTGGATCAGGGCCTGCAAATTGTCGGCATTGCTCATCAATATGCCGATCACCTGTTGCTGCGCCTGATTGGCAGGGCCCGGCACCTGATCGCGCAGCAGGGAGCCGGCCTCCACTATGGCCGCGAGTGGGGTTTTCAATTCGTGAGTCACGTGCCGCAAAAAGGCTTGTTTCTGTTTTTCCGTTGCGTCCAGTCGGTTGCGCATCCATTCGAGGCTGGCACCCAGCGACCGCAAGTCCGCCGGACCGCTGATCTGGATCGGTTGATGCCAGTGACCGTGGCCAAGTTGCCGAATGGCGTGCACCATACGGCGCACCGGGCGTGTGACAGTCACCGACGACAAAATAACCAGCAGCAGCGTGCCCGGTAGCGCGAAAGCACCAATCAGCATCAGGTGTCCCATGACCTGTTCGAACTGTCGATCGCGCTCGTCCAAAGTGAACTGCACCAGGTCGTCCACCGCTGCACTCAGCTCCCGCGCCAGATTGTTGGCCTGCTGCAGATTTGCCACTATGGCTTCATGGGCGATCAATTCTGGGGTGGGATTGCGCAGCTGCTGCAACAGCTCGCCGAGCACCTTGCGCAGGCTCGGCAAAACTGCGCTTTTCGGCAAAAAAGTCGCCGCCTGGTCTAACGAAGGTCGCAGCGCGTTGGCATGTTGCAAAAACAACTCGAGAAACCGCGGATCGCGCAAAAGCAGATATTGCCGCGCTGACCTTTCGATGCTGCTCAGCTGCGCATTAATGGTGGTGTCGAGTTCCCCCAGTCTGCCGATTGTCGACACCATCTGCCGCTGGCTTTGAGCCTGGGCTGCTAGATAGTGGGCGGCATAAAGCACCGCAATGATCAGCGGCAATACGGCGAGCAAGGTCGCCAGCACCCACTGGCGGGTCAAAGTCAGCCGATTAAGTAATCGCAGCATTCTTATTCCTGTTCTCTAAGGCCGTTGCCGATCGGCAACCACCTAACTATTTGTTTTCAAAAGCCTTTCGTAAAAACCCCAACGAAACGGTTGCCGTTTGCCAACGCGACGAGGGGAAATGTCGCCAAATATCCG
>DJFO01000031.1 GCA_002432555.1 Marinagarivorans sp. UBA5870 | reverse complement strand
GCGGAATACAGAAAATAGTGGCTGGTTACCACCAGGTCGCTGCTGTCGAACTGCCCCCCTTCGCCAAGCACGGCCGAAGCCGCCGGGGAATTCACGAAATCCTGGACGTTGGTCAGACCTTCGGTGGCCGCACCTCGCTCGTCCACCAGGGCCTGCCAGTCCGCCTCCTCCAGAGGGAGCGGATCGTCTTTGCGGTTGAGGGCGCGCAGCAGCTCCGGTTTCATGGTGTTGATATTCATCTTCACGTCATCCGGCAGAGCGATCACCAGGGGCACCAGTTTTTCATAGATCTCCGGTGTAACACCCTTGATTAAACTTAGCTCACTGACGCTGGTCATGGGCCCATTGGTAATCGGATAAGGCGGATCCATGCTCTGGTAGTGATCCGCTTCCGCCCCGCCAAATCCAAATGGCTGATCGTCGGGGTCCAGCCAATCCTGGATCGCCTCGACAATTTCGGTCGCCGCCTCCGTCGGCAGGGGTCCGCTCTCCAGCTCCAGGGTCTGCAGCAGGCGGACAAATCGCCTTTGGCTCTCGCTCATCCGCTCCCACGGGCTCAGATTTTCGTTGTTCGGGTTCTGCTGGCCACTCTGGACGGGCCGCGGGATGGTCAACAGGTTCAGGTTGAACCGACCGTGAGCGTCTTCGATACTGCCGCGAATCCAACCTTCGTCGGTGGGCAGGGCCTCGCCCGCTTGGGCCCACATTTCCGCAAGGTGATCGATCGCCCCTTCGTTTAGATCTTCCCGCAAAATCTTGCGCGCGAGCTGCTCGCCGCCCTCCATATACGCCCGCGCCTGGGACCCGTGCCATCGATTCTCATTGCGCGCCATGCTCAAAGTGAATCGCCAGCTGACGGCCACCACCACGGCGGTGACCAAGACGACTATGAGCAGCGCCATGATCAGCACCACACCGCGCTGGGAGTCCCCCGGTCTCCTCAGGTGCTTACAGGGCGCTGTCATCGGGGGTACCTGTTTCGCTGGCCGGATTTGTGTTTTCCCCCGGATTTTCGTTGTTATTGGGCGGATTGCTATTCGGTTGACCACCAGGCGGGTTGGTACCGGCCCCGGTCTCGCCGCCCTTGCCCGGCAACAGCATAAACAGCCGCTTGATTTCGCCCATGTCTTCCAGGGTCAGGGTCAACTCGATTGCCAGCGGCAACTGCGGCTCCGCCGGGTTGGCCGGCCAGGCGTCCAACCAGGGGCCGGCGGCGAGGGAGCTGGCGTTGGGCGGCAGCACGCGCACTACCATATCCGTAACCCCCTCGAGCAACTTTTGCTGCCGCGCCTGGTCCTGCTCTACCTCGGCCGGGTTGTACCAGGTATCCCGCCAAATGGTTTCTTCGATGTATCTGTAGCCCACCCGGACTTCTTCCGTTCGGCGTTGGAACAGCGGATTGGCCATGCCACCGCGCATCACCGTCAGCCAATAGTCGTCGCTCTGGGCCACGAACAAGGGTGGCAGCGGTTCGCCGAAACGCTGTTTCAATACCTTGGGAACTGCGTTGCGCAAGTCATTTTCGACCAGCACCATGGTTCGATCTATGGCCGCCAGCCGCTCCATCGCTTCCCGCGTTGCCGCGGCGCCAGAGGAGGCGGTGGTAAATGCCTGGGAAGCCAGCAGGGCGATCAGCGCCATGATGAACAGCGCAACCATGACCTCCATCAGGGTGAAGCCCTTGTTGTACCTCCGGCACGTACTACTCAAGGATAAATCCGGAGAGTTCGACAAGATTGTCTTCCGCACCCTGCATTTTCACCCGCACCCGCAGTCGCAGAAGACCGGGCACCGCCGTCTCTTCAGTCTCGGTCTGCCAATCCCAGGTCTCCCCGGCCATTTCGACGTCGTCCGCTTGGCGGCCGCGCGGTGTCAGCCGCTGCAGCCGCTGGGTGAGGTAAATTTCCTGAAGTTTATTTTCAGCGACCCAATGGGCCACAGCCACATCGCGGCTGTGGGCGGCGGTGGTCGCCATGCCACCGATGCGCAGCAGCAGCGCGGGCAGAGCCATAGAGACTATCAGCAGCGCCACCATGACTTCCACCAGAGTGAACCCCCGCTGCCGAGCCTGCGCTTTGCCTCGCTTGCGCGCAGCACTCGTGCGGCGTAAATCAGAAGGCATCTTTGTCCACCTCCGGCGGCTCCGGCGCTTCCAACCACACCAGCTGGCCGGTTTCATCCACTTCGATATGCTGGGTGAAACCCGGCTCGCGAATGTCGGAAATCTCGATGCGTATTGGCGTCACGTCGCCGCTTGGGTAGTAGGCGGCCACTGGTGTGGTGCGATCCACCTGGCTTGCGTAGTCCCAGAGCATTTCGTCAATTTCCACCGTCAGGCGGATGGTGGGCGGCAGGCTGATGGGTTCCGAATTAGGCATGTTCTGCCAGCCTTCGCTGCTAGAGGTAAGCCAGCGATAGCGCCAGCCTATGTCGTCGATGTCCTGGCCGCGCTGGGCCTGCCATTCCGGCGGTTCCAGAAGCAGCGCCGAGGTTTCGCCGGACAGTATGGCCCGTTCACTGGCGAACTGGGCCAACCCCATGAACTGTTCGATGGTGTCCCAGACTTCGTCTTTCGGCTCACCGCCGCGCACGGTAAGGGAGACCATGGCGAGGCCCATGCCGATGACGAGTAGGACCGCCATCAGCTCGAGCAAAGAAAATCCGCCCTGATCCCTCACCTGCATACGTCATAAACCTGTAGGTTACGGCGTCTCGACGCCAGCGTCGTCCCAGTAACTTACGTCGGCGTCTTCGCCTTCACCACCGCGCACGCCGTCGGCGCCCAGGGTGTACATATCGAAGGCGCGGCCGTTATCACCAGGGCTCACGTAGATATAGTCGTTTTCCCATGGATCCTTCGGCAGTTTATCCATGTACTGACGCCACTTTTTCGGCTCGGGATCGCCGTCGGGTTTCATCACCAGGGCGATCAGCCCCTGCTCGCTCGTCGGGTAGCGATAATTGTCGAGGCGATAAGAATCCAACGCGGTTTTCAAATTGCCAAAGTGAGCTTTTACCGTCTGGGCTTTCGCCTGGCTGATGTTGTCGAATACCCGCGGTCCCACCACGCTGAGCAGCAGGCCCATGATCACGATCACCACCATGATTTCGATCAAGCTGAAACCGCGCTGACCACCTTGTTTCATATTTCCCCCTAAATCGGTTTTGAAAAGCCGGAGTTCGATTAACCGCCGACCATTTGGTTCATCTGGAAGATCGGCAACATAATTGCCATCACAATAAAAAAGACCATGCCCGCCATGAAGAGAATCATGACTGGCTCCATCAACCCCATCATGGTGCCCAGAGTAAAAGACAGTTCCCGCTCCTGGTTGCGCGCGGCATGGAGCAACTGGTCGGCCAACTGGCCGTTGGCCTCGCCGCTTGCCACCATCTGCACAATCAAGGGCGGAAATTCATCCACCTGATCCATGGCGCGGTTCAGACTGCTGCCCTCCTGGACCGAGATCGCTATGGTTTTCGCCGCGTCTTGCATCACTCGGTTAGTCAATACCTGACTGGCGATCCGTAAACCTTCCAGCAGCGGCACGCCGCTCTTGGTCAGAAGGCCGAGCGTGTTGGCGTAGCGCGCCGCTTCCGAGATCCGGATAAAGTTGCCGAAGAGCGGCATTTTCAACAGCAGCCGGTGCCACTGCAACTGACGCGCCGGAGCCTTGAGCATTTGCTTGAACAACACCACGGCACCTATGAGACCCAGCAGCACAAACAGGCCGTAATTGACGATGAAGTCGCTGGTCCCGATCAATATTTCGGTAATCAGCGGCAGCTTCTGTTTCGTCTGGGCGAACATGCCGGTCAGTTTGGGTACCACAAAGGCCATGAGGGCCGTGACCACCGCCATGCTGACGCATAACAGAACCATGGGATACATCATGGCCATCTGGACCTTCTGCCGGGTCTCCTGGCTGCTCTCCGTATATTCCGCCAACTGTTCGAGCACCGGCCCGAGGAAACCGGCGGACTCGCCCGCGCGCACCATCGCCCGATAGAGCGTGTTGAAGGCGCGTGGCGCTTCGGCCATTGCCTGGCCGAGACTCAAACCCTCGAGCACGCGGGAACGCACCTGGAGCATTAGGCTCTTGACCGTCGGCTTGCGGCTCTGGGTCGCCGCTGCCTGAAGAACTTCGTCCAGCGGCAGGCCGGACTGCAGCAGCGAGGCCAATTGGCGGGTGACGAGCGCAATGTCTTTGTAACCGAGCTTGGGGCCACCACTACCGAACATCTTGCGGCCGGAGGTCGCTTCTCCGCCGGCGCTTTTGCGCTTTTGGCTGGAACTGCGAACTTCGAGGGGCTTGAGCTGCCGCTGCCGCAGCAGAGTTCGCACGTGCCGCTCGGAGTCGCCCTCGAGAATACCCTTGACGGTTTTGCCGTTGGCGTCCAGGGCCTGATAGGAATAGGCTCCCATATCAGCCGACCACCGTCACCCGCAGCAATTCTTCCACGCTGGTGATACCGGCGAGCACCTTGCGGCGACCGTCCTCGTCGATGGAATGGCAGAACTGCCGGGCATGGGCCAGCATCACCTGCTCACCAACCCCTTCATGAATCATTTGGCGCAGGCCGTCGTCCACCGGAATCAACTCGTAAATACCCGTTCGACCCCGGTAGCCGGTGTGGTGACAGCGCTCGCAGCCGACCGCCCGAAAGATTGTGCTGTCGACAGGAATGCCGATGCGTTCGCATTCGGATTCGGTGGCCGGGTGGGGCTGTTTGCACTCGGCGCAAAGCTTGCGCACCAGGCGCTGGGCCATGAGCGCTTCGAGACTCGATGACAGGAGAAACGGCTCTATGCCGAGATCCTGCAAGCGCATCACCGCGCCTATGGCGGTGTTGGTGTGCAACGTGGAGAGCAGCAAGTGACCGGTCAAACTCGCCTGCACGGCAATGGCCGCCGTTTCCCGGTCCCGGATCTCACCGATCATCACTATGTCCGGGTCCTGCCGCAGAATGGCCCGCAAGCCGCGGGCAAAGGTCATGTCCACCTTGGTGTTGACCTGGGTCTGGCCAATGCCGGGCAGCACGTATTCGATAGGGTCTTCCACCGTGAGAATGTTGCGCGCTCGGGTATTGAGGTGGCTGAGGCCGGAATAGAGCGTTGTCGTCTTACCGGAACCGGTCGGCCCCGTGACCAGAATGATGCCGTGAGGCTTGGCCAGCACGGCTTTGAAGTCCCGCAGGACTTTTTCCGGCATGTTGAGCTGCTCGAGGGAAATCGCACCGGCCGCCTGGTCGAGAATCCGCAGCACCACCCGTTCACCGTGGGCGGACGGCATGGTGGAAACCCGCAGGTCCACCGCGTGGCCCGCCAGCTTAACGGTAATGCGGCCGTCCTGGGGAATGCGTTTTTCAGCAATGTCGAGACGCGCCATTACTTTCAGACGGGACACGAGCACCGGCGCCAGCGCGGGCTTGGGGGAGAGCACTTCCTTCAGCACGCCGTCGATCCGAAAGCGCACCGAAACTCGGTCTTCGTAGGGCTCGACGTGAATATCCGAAGCGCGCTCCTGCACCGCTTGGGAGAGGATCGCGTTGATCAGCCGAATCACCGGCGCGTCGCCCTCGCCGCTCAACAGTTCGCCGTCGTCTATGTCTTCGGCCAGGGCCGAGAGATCGAAGTCCGCGTCCATATCTTCAACGGCCTGCTGGGCTTCGGTATCGCTGCTCTGATACAACTTGGTCAGGCGGGCCTTGAATTCTTTTTCCGGCAGTTCTTCCAGTTCGAGCGGCGCATCCATATAGCGGCGCAGCTCGCGCAGGGTCTTCAACTTCAAACCCGGCAGATGCAACAACCGACCGTTGTCGACCATGACGCCGTTGCTCGAGGCAAAGGAATAGGGCAGACGCGCTTTAACCCGTGCCGCGGCCTGCTCCTCGGGTATCAGGATATCTTGGGGAACGGCTTCCATAGTCTTACTCCGCGGAAGGCGCCGCTTCCGGTTCGGCGGGGACAGGTTCTTCGCTCGCCGGCAATTCCATCGGCTCGACAGGTTCGCTCTGGGGCGGTTCGTCCGTGGAGGCTTCGGCACCGGGAGTGACCATTACTTCTTTTGTCACCTTCACTCGCGGCAGCTCCAGGTTGTAGTACTCCATATCCGGCATCACGGGCACATTTTTATCCTTGAAACGCAAGAAGCCGCGATCCTGCTGCTTGAATTGTTGATCGCGAATATATTGATATTTTTCCGCCGTGGCTCCCGCGAGGGATTCGGTATCACGAATTACAGTCGCCTTCAAAAATATCATCAGGTTGGTGCGGCTTTTGGTTTTGTTGTCGGAGCGAAACAGGCGGCCGAGCAGCGGCAGGCGGCCGAGAATGGGCACGCGCTGCTCACCGAGGTCCGCCTTGTCTTCAATCAACCCGCCCAACACCACCACTTCGCTGTTGGCCGCCAGAATCTGGGTTTCGATCTTGCGCTGGTTGGTGACAAAACCCTGCTCGGATTGCTGACTGATGCTGGATACCTCCTGCACGATATTGAGCAGGATGGTATTGCCCTCGTTAACCTGAGGAGTCACCGTCAACTTGATACCCACATCCTGACGCTGGATGGTCTGGAAGGGACTCAACCCGCCGTTGGTGGTAGAAGTGGATCCGGTCAGGATCGGAATATTCTGACCGACCACGAAACTGGCTTCGTTGTTGTCCATGGTCAACAGCGAGGGCGTCGAGAGAATGTTCGACTTGCCCTCGGTCTCCAGGGCGGTGATCAGCGCCATAAAATCGTTATCGTTGTCCGTGCCGACGACACCGAGCACCTGGCCCGCGACGCCGGCGAGGGCGCCCGCCAGATTGGTGACGGCCTCTTCGTCCTCCGGATCCTGCAGCGCACCAGCGCCTATGTTGGCCAGGGAGCCATCGGCGCGCGACGAGCTGCCAAAGGTTCCATTGTCCGTATTGCGAAACAGCCATTGAATACCGAGGTTGCGGCCAGCAGTGTCCGACACTTCGGCGATGATGGCTTCGACCAGTACCTGGGCGCGGCGAATATCCAGTCGAGAGACCACGTCGAGCAGGGAGTCCAGATCATCGCCGGAGGCGGTAATCAGCAGCGAGTTGGTATCCTCGTCCGCCTCGACGGTCGCCGCCACCTGGTTTTCCTGTTTGCCACCGGGGCCGAGTTTGGAAAGGTTCGCCATCACCTTGGTGAGGGTTTCCGCCACGGTCTTGGCTTCCGCGTACTCGAGGTAAACGACGCGCACATTGCCCGTCTGGGCGCGCGGTTTGTCTAAACGGGTCACCAGAGATTTAATGCGCTGACGCTGCAGATCTTCGCCGGTGATGAGTATGGCGTTGTTGCGCTTATCCGCGGTGAGGTTGAAAGTATTCTGCGGCGAGTTGTTATTGTTGGGATCGGCTTTTTCCAGGCTTTGCAGCACCTGCACCAAGTCGCCGGCGTTGGCAAATTTCAGTTCGACGATTTCGGTAATGGGCGTTGCGGACTTATCAAGGCGTTCGATCAGGTCGCGGATGCGAGCGATGTTCTCCGCCGAGTCGGTAATAATGATGGCGTTCGAGGGGTCGTAGGCGGACAGGTGCGAATGCTGGGGAACCAGCGGGCGGATCGAGGGCAGCACCTTGGCCGCAGCAATGTTCTGCAATTGAATCACTTGGGTGAGATAGCCTTTTTCGGGGCTCTCGGCACCAACCACCGGCACAGGCGCGGAGCGCGCGTCTTTCAGTGGGATGATGCGCAACACATCGCCAACGTCCACCACGGAGAAATCGTGCATCTCCAGGACGGTGCGAAATAAATGCATCAGCTCTTCTTCGTTAAGGGGCTTGGAGGAAATGACCTTGACGCGACCTTTGACCCGCGGATCGATCACTACCGTGCGGCCGGTGACATCGGCGACGAATTTGATCAGTTCCTGAATTTCCGAGTCTTTGAAATTGATCATCCAGGTTTGTTGGGCCCAGCTGTTCACCGCCAGTGTCAGCGCCAGCACACCTGCTGCACCCAGACTAAGTATTCGTCGCAACACTTTTACCCCTCGGAACTCATGGTAATTTGGATGGAATGCGTCGAGCCGTCACGCATCACCTGGAGATTGGCTTCCGTGGCATTTTTTAACGCCTGGTAAACCTCCCGCACTTTTTGCGGTTCGTTCACTTCGATCCCGTTCACCGACACCACTATGTCGTCGGCCCGCAGCCCTACCTGATCAAATAATTCGCGCTTGCGCCCGGGGCGCACCTTGTAGCCGATCATCTTGCCGTTTTCGGTGGCAACCATGAACCGCACCACATCGCCAATATTTTTTGCCTGTTCGATCTGATCTCGGCTGATCGACGCCTGGACATCCGCCGGGGCGGGCGAGGCCGGACTGTTGTTTACGGGGGGCGGCGTGAAAGTCGGTTGCTGTGGCGGCGCGGCGCTCGCGACCTTAAGGCCGTCCTCACCGTACAGCCAGAGCTCCTCGAGACTGCCGTTATTGTTGAGGATGACTTTCAGGCTGTGAATCTCCGCCAGCTTAACACCGTTGGCTCCGTCGATCGGGTCGCCGACCTTATAAAGCTTTTGCTCGTTCGCTCGACCGATAATCGCCCAGGATTGGTTGGGGTCGTTCGCCGCTATGATGCCCTGCAGCTCCAGGTTGAGCTTAGTAATTTCGATCTGCTGTTGGGGTTCGGGTGCGACCGCCGCAACGGGTACAGCGTTGAAATCACCAAAAAGGTTTAGTGCCTGAACCGCCACTATGTCGACGTTGCGACTGGGACCGGCGGCGGTTGTTACACCGGTACTCGGCGTAACCTGCGCCACTGGCAACTGCGGTGTCGGTACCAGATACCACACAAGCACAGCGAGATTGTGGCAGATCCAAAAAAGCACCAGCGCCAACACGCCCATGCGCCAGTACTTCAGCGGCACCTTGCGCGCGACGGCGAGACCGCGCGCGACGGCGGCTTCGGCATCGGCGATAAGCGGTGTATTGGCGACGTTCTTCAGGGCCACCATGGGTCTCCATCTAGGGGCATTGGTAACGGGGGTCGGAAATATTTCTGCGCCTATGTGGGGCGACAGGCGCACGCAAAGGCTGCCAAGTTTATTATTGATGCATCACAATATCTCTTAATTCCACCGGAGCTGTAAACACTTTGTATCAAATATAGCCTTTAAATTCCGTATTTTGGGGGCTGTTCCTCATCCTATCTCTCAACCTTGTTCCAGGCTAAAACTGTTTGTATCCTAACGGCCATTTACGGGGAGGGTGCTCCAATGACCGAGGTCTATATCATCCGCAACCAGGACCAGCTCTACCTGGATAAGCAGGGCGAATGGGTCGATGGTAGTGAAAGTCACTCGCTCTATCGCACTGCCTACAGAGACGAGGCGATTAACACCAAAGTTGAGCTCTCCGTGCGTCATCCTCAGCTGCGGCTCACTATAGTGGCCGGCGCGCTGGACGAAAGAGGCCAGGTAGCCTTGGCGGCAAGCGAAGCGATGACTCCCGGTATTGACCGGAGCCCCGCGCATTTGTTCAGCGCGGCGACGGTCGGCACCGCGGATCACGACCTGGATCACATCATCG
The DNA here is from genome assembly GCA_002432555.1 of Marinagarivorans sp. UBA5870. The sequence continues at coordinate 3,518 of DJFO01000031.1, read as the reverse complement.
CCGCCGACGAGCGCAACGAGCCTAAAGAAACTGCCACCTAAAACGCGGGTCTGACTTCCCGCGCTGTCGCTGTACCTAAAGACTAGCCGCAAAAATCCTGTTGCGGGCACTCTGTAATCTACCGAGGATCGAATTGTGGGCAAAGTCATTGACTTGAACCGGGAAAAAATCCCCGGCGGATTGTTTGACGTCGAGAACATGCCGCTGCTGACCGGCATTCTGCGCGGGGTTGAAAAGGAGAGTTTGCGAGTGACCCCGGCCGCGCACCTGGCCCGCACCGGCCACCCGCCCGGCTTGGGCTCCGCCCTTACTCACCCGCAGATTACCACCGACTTCAGCGAGTCACTGCTGGAATTCATCACCCCGCCGTCCCATCGTATCAGCACCTTGCTCGAGCAGCTGAAGACACTCCACAGGTACACTTACGAGCATATTGGCGAAGAGCTTTTGTGGGGTCACAGCATGCCCTGCGAACTTGATTCGGATGCGGATATCCCGGTGGCACTCTATGGGACCACCAACCGCGGCCAGATGAAAACCGTCTATCGCATCGGTCTGGGGCACAGGTATGGCCGCGTGATGCAGACGGTGGCGGGTGTGCATTTTAATTTTTCCCTGCCGAACTCTTTTTGGGCCTTCATGCATCAACAGGAAGGGTCGGTGGAGGAGCTGGACTCTTACATAGCGCGGCGCTACTTTGATTTGATCCGCAATTTCCGCCGGCACTACTGGCTGCTGATCTATTTGTTCGGCGCGTCCCCTGCCCTATGCAGCAGTTTTGTCGCGGGCCGGCGGCACAACCTCCTGCCACTTGGCGACGGTGATCACACACTGCATCTCCCATACGCCACTTCGCTGCGCATGGGGGACCTGGGTTACCAGAGCAAAGCCCAGGAGCAGCTGTATGTTTGTTACAACTCGCTCGACAGCTACGTCCGGACCTTGGGCTCGGCCATAGCAACCCCCTACGGTCCCTACGAGACGATCGGGTTGCAAGACAGCGAAGGTCGATTTCACCAGCTCAATACTGGTCTGCTGCAAATTGAGAACGAGTTTTACAGTGCTATCCGGCCCAAACGCACGGCCCAGAAAGGGGAGACCGCGCTGACCGCACTGTGTCGTCGGGGGGTGGAATACATCGAGGTGCGCTGTCTCGATATAGATCCTTTTTCGCCGAGTGGTGTCAACGCTCCGCAGATACGGTTTCTCGACATGTTTCTTTTATTCTGCGCCTTGGAAACGAGCCCCCTGTGCGGCCAGGCGGAATTTCAGCGGATTCTGGCCAACCAAAAAACGGTGGTAACGGAGGGACGGCGCCCCGGAGTGCTGCTGACAACGCCGCAGGGGGAGCAACTGGCGCTGGCGGACTGGGCGGAACAATTGCTGGCAGCATTGCAGCCGCTCGCGGAACTGCTGGATCAAGCTCACGGCGGCGGCACCCTATATCAGGACGCGCGGCAGACGCAATTGGAAAAGGTCCGCAATCCGGAACTGACGCCGTCGGCGCGCGTGCTACGCGAATTGCGCGATCAAAACCTTTCTTTTCTTCAATGGGGCATAGCGCGCGCAGAGGAACACCGCGCCTTTTTTGCCGCCCAACCGCTTTCCCCAAAACAGGAAAAGCGGTTTAGCGACACGGCCGAGGAATCACTGGCACTGCAAGCCGCCGAGGAACAACAACCGCAGCTGCCTTTCGGGGATTATCTGCGGGCTTATTACGAGCAATATAGGGTTTGTTGCGCCGACAAGAGCAGCGGGAACTGCCCGTAGCCCGATTACTTCTGGATAAGGAAGGTGGTGAAATACAAGTCGATCACACCTTCCTGCCCATCCTCCGCCAGAATGACCTCGCGCACTTCCTGCAGCGCTTCCTGGCGCAACGCTTCTTTCCCCTCCTGCGAGCCTATGCTCTCTTCGGTTTGGGCCGCGAATAACATTACGAGATTGTTGCGAATATAAGGCATGTGGTGGCGCACCGACTCTTCGGTCTTGGCGTCCTGCACCCTCAAGGAAATGTCGGCTTTGAGGTACCTGAGCCGCCCGACCCCTCCGTAGTTCACAACGAAGGGCGGTCGCAGGGGGATATAAATGGCTCCGGCAATCGCCTCGCCCTCCGCGTCCTCGCCTTTGCTTTCCTCATCTTTTTCGGCATCGGTCGCGGGTGCTGTTTCCTCCGCGAAAGCCGGTAGAGCGGCGGCGCCGGCTAACATTAAAACCAACAGGGCATGGCGTAACATTATTGCCTCACAAATATGGGTCGGACTGCTCCAGTAACTATAGTTGAATTCAGCGCGCCCTCTGGCGGGATTGAGTTGAAGCGAAACTTTCATTAGGGTACAGCATCCATAGGCACAACCTTTTCTCGGAATCCCATATGTCCCTGCCCTCCTCCCGCGCCACCTTTCTGCTGATTTTTTTCGGCTGTACAGGCCTCATTTTAACCGGCCTCTACATGCAGTATTTTATGGATCTTTACCCCTGTCCCCTATGCATCACGCAGCGGGTGTTCATCATCGCCGTGGGATTAACCGCCCTTATCGCTTTTCTGGTAAACCCCAGGGCGTCGGGTCGCAAGGTCTTCGCGATGCTGGGAATTCTCTTCGCCGTGCTCGGTGGCTCTTTTTCCATTCGCCAGTTGTGGTTGCAAAGCCTGCCGGAGGACCAGGTGCCCGCCTGCGGTCCCGATTTAAATTATCTGCTGGAAAATTTTCCACTCATGGACGCTCTCTCGGTGCTTCTGCGTGGCGACGGCAATTGTGCGGAAGTGGTTTGGAGTTTTCTCGGCATTAGTATTCCCGGCTGGACATTGGTTGCCTTCATCGGCCTGGTTGGATTCAATGTTTGGCAGTTGCTCCGACGCAGCTGATCCTTGCGTCGCGCTGCGTGCGGTCGGGCCCGTCTTGTTTATAACGGTTCAGGATCAGTTCTTCATATATAAGAACCCTTTAGGGCTTGCTCTCCTTTTTGAGATCCCCTATCTTGAGCGGCAGGCCGGATAATTCCCACCATAACGGCTGTAACCGAGGAATGTGGAATGTTAGAAAACTGTCAGACAGCGCGCGAGCGTTGGGGGGGCGTCAGTGAGATCATCGATCGCTGGCTGCAGGAACGTCAGGATTTGCTCGTTTTATTCTGCAGTCTCTCCGCGCAGAAAAATGCGGCCTTTTCCGAAGAGACCGAAGGCACGCTGCGCAATTTCTGTCAGATCCTCGTGGATTATGTTTCCGCGGGCCATTTTGAAGTTTATGAGCGATTGGTTGCCGAAGGGCGTGAATTCGACGATCAAGAAGGGCTGAATCTCGCCAAAGTGCATTACAAGACCATAGATGCCACTACGGAATTAATTCTGGACTTCAACGATAAATACCAGGAAACCGATGACCTCGGCGCACTGGTGCAGGATCTTTCCAAGCTGGGGGAAGCCTTGGCCACCCGGTTTGAAGCGGAAGATCACATGATCGAAGTTCTGCACAACTCCCACCGAGACCAAGTCGCCTAGTTACAGGCATCCCACCTCT
>DJFO01000086.1 GCA_002432555.1 Marinagarivorans sp. UBA5870 | reverse complement strand
TGGAAAAAGAACTACACCCCACGCCACATCCAAAGCCCCTGACGCAAACGCCCTGTTACGCTTGTAGGCATGGTGACGATCATCTTGCAGGTCAAGTAAATCGTTGAGGACATAGACGCTAGATGCGCAGACACTAAAAGATATGAACGCCGCCATACCTTTGAGCAGCAGTTCCGGATTGAATAGTTGGTGGCTCGCTAGTNNGTAATGGAACGAACAGCAGGGAATTTTTCATCCACTGATGTACGCGCAGAGCCTGAAGCAGCTGCCGAAGCGTGGCTCTGTCCACCGGATAGACCGCCGTTACATCGGCGATTTCACTAGCCCTGGCGATCAACTTCCGCGACCGACTCACCAGCATCGCACGACGACAAGAGCGCCACACCTTGAGATCGTCCGTGGAGTTTCCTATGTAATCGAAGTTGCCGAGCCCATATAAATCAACTAACACCTTCTCCTTGCGCTCAGCCGACAGATTCAAATGCTCTTCAGTGGCCAGGACGAGATCGAAGATGCCTAAATGTTCAGCGATCTTGCTGGCAATCAGTTGGTGCGTTGCCGTCGCCAGCACTATCTGCCGCCCTTTAGACTTTTCCATGCGGATCAGTGCGAGCACGTCTTGCCGATAGGGAAGCACGCTCACGTCCATTTCTATGCACCGGGCCAACCGGGTCTTGAGATAACTTTTTCCCTTAATCAGCCACGCTGCCAACAGAAACACGCCCAACAAAGGGCGCTGGCGAAAAAATAGGATGGCAATTTCATAGAGAAGATCGGCTCGGGACAAGGTCCCGTCCAAGTCTACGACAAGCGGTATCTCACTCTCATTTACAGCCAATGTGCCCGACATTTACTTACCCTGTCTTCCGTACAAATACCACTTGCCATGGTGCGCCAACTGGATAACGCCACCGTCTGCGTGAGAAAAGAGATTGTGTTGATGATCCTTGGCACGCACGAGGAAATAATCGTAGTCGGCTCCTTTGTGTCGCCGCCAGTTGAACTCGCCCGGATTCCAAGGATTCGGGTAGGGAATACTACCGGCAATATAGCGCAGAGGCACTCCATGCGCGACAGGATCCACCGCAAAGCTGAAAACGACCTCTCCTAACTTCTCGGCTTGATACCAGCTGCCAAAGTGCATATAGGCGGGGCTGTATTTCAGCGCCGAGTCGGCATCCAAAATTAAAGCCAACACCTTTTTGCGGGGCTCCATGCTCTCTAGAATTTTCTTAAAAGAACTGTCGTTTTCCGCGAAGGATGCAAAAATCTTCTGGTGGGTTCCCAGTATGGACCATACGACACAGAAGCCAGCAAGCAAAGCCGCCGGGCGGCGGATCGGAAGCCCCGCGGTGGCGGTCGCGTCCGGATTATCCCTCTGGGGGTTGTACAGGAACAAACTCAACGGAAGCAGGAAAACCGAAAAGCGAAAATAAACGTAGGCGGTGTCGAATATCCAGTAAGGGGTTACCATGAACAGAAAAAAAATCCCGCCTACCGGCAGCCAGCGTCGCCAATCGAAGGTGAGTTTCGACCCGAGCAGCAACGGCCAAATCAGGAGAAATACAGCGAGTAAAATATAATCCCATAAAGCCGGCTGACCGATCGAAAAGCTGAGGAATTCCTTCACTCGCTGGCTATGTTCATCCTTAACTGAGCGATCATGGAACTGATCGAGAATATATCCGATTTCATGCGTGATGCGCTGCGCGTAATGCTCGACATAATACCCGTCGCCTATTGTTGATGGCCCACTTTGACCGGTGACCGCGGACCAATAGACGACAATTGGAATTATGAGCAGAAACGCCGATGCTTTGCGTACGCTGGTTCTTAAATCGTTGTAGATGTAAATAATCAGGCAAGCTACTCCCACCGCAGTCAACCATACAAGCGCGTGAGCAAAGAACAGAACGAGTGAAAAGAGAGCAGCTAACAGATAATGCGGCAGGTCCAGCCGGTCGCGTTTCGCGTAGTGCACAGCAAAGACAATGAAAAAGAGTGCGACCGAGGCTCCCACGATAAAGCTGAAAAAACCCCAGTAGAATGAGAAGCTATAGCCTACCGGAAAGGTGATCAGCACCCAAAAACGGTCGCCCTTGAGTGCCCGCACAAGCAGCAAACCCGCGACAGGGAAGGCGAGGACAGCCAAGCTCAGTGTCAGTTTGACGGCAACGGTTAAGGGAAAAACAGTGGCAAAGAGTAAGGTAATGCCATAGGCGACGAGATACGGAGTGAACCAATTGACAATGTATCGGCCTTCGTATTCCTGAAAATTCATGATCACTTTGATTTGGCCGGCGTGGTCGGGGAGGTCCCCGAGAGGCAAGTAAGTGAGCGACCAAATCGGCAACAGCAACTTTACGCTCAAGGCGGCAAATGCCGCCCAATACAGCCACGTTGACAGGGCGTGGCGCACGGCCAATGCTTCCAATTTCTGTCTGAAGTCGACAGAGGTTGTAAATCCGCTGAACATCTCGATATCCGCGTTTTTTATTATGTCAGTAACGTGAGGGCGATCAGGTCCGATACACCCAGAACTTATTCAGTAGATAGGTGTAACAAGGCACCACGCACACTACCGCCAGCATATTAACCCGATGCCCGAACACGTCTATTTTCGTCAGCAACCAGAGTAGCGCCTGGCTGACGGCGAGCGCCGAAAGGGACACAGCTACGAATTTCACCAGGCGCTCATGCGTCAGCGTCGCCCGGAACGTCAGCAGCGAATGCCCAAAAAACGACACGCCCACCGCAACGCAATAGGCCACCATATTGGCCACTAAAACATTGAGCCCGAGCACCTCGATGGCGAGAATCGCGCTGAAATAGTGCACGAGGGTGGCGGCTACGCCGACCACGCCAAAAACAACGACTTCTCTCACGGCCGAGTCTCATGGAACCCGAGGGCTTTGTCCACCATATAGATGGGCCGGTTTTTGACTTCCTTGTAGATGCGTCCGATATATTCTCCCAGAAGACCAAGAAAAAACAGTTGTACACCTCCCAAAAATAACACCACCACCAACAGAGATGCGTAACCAGGGACGTCCACTCCGGTGATAAGGGTCTTCAACACTACTGCTATGCCATAGAGAAACGCCACGGCCGAAACGATCAACCCCAGATATACACCTATGCGCACCGGAAAACTGCTAAAAGATGTAATACCGTTGAGGGCGAAATTCCAGAGTTTCCAATAGTTGAATTTGGTTTGGCCTTCGGCTCGCTCAGGGCGTTCAAATTCGACAGAGGTGCTGCTGAAACCCGGCCAACAGAACAGGCCTTTCATAAACCGGTCTTTTTCCGGTAACCGCTTGATCGCGTCCACGACGCGCCGGTCCATCAAACGATAGTCCCCGACGTTTTCCGGAATCGGGATTTCGCTCAGCATATTGAAGATGCGATAAAACAAACCGGCGGTATTGCGCTTCATGCGCGTGTCGGTCGTACGGGATACGCGCTTGGCGTAGACCACATCGAATCCCTCTCGCCACTTCTCCACCATCTTTCCAATCAGTTCAGGCGGATCCTGCAGATCGGCGTCTATTGGAATTACAGCGTCGCCACTGGCATAGTCGATCGCCGCAGTCATGGCGGCCTCTTTACCGAAATTGCGCGATAGCAGCACCGCCTTGACCCGCGCATCCTGCTGGGTCTTCGCCATCAAGAGTTGGCGCGTGCGGTCCTTGGAACCGTCATCCACACAAATCACCTCGTAGTCGACATCCAGTTGCGCCAAGGTCTCGTCCAACACCGTGAATAAGGTGTGGAACACTTCCTCCTCGTTATACATAGGCACCACTATGGAAATCCGCTGTTTGCTCTGCATGTGGCTTTATTGCTCCGATTCGATTTTTTTGCGCGGGCGCAGACGAGCGACCGACGCCGTCAGTTCCTGCAACCAGTGATGGGTCGGCGCGGCCGGGCGAGCGGCCCCGCGGATCACCGCCAGCCACAACACCAACTGGGCGACCGCCAGCCCTTCAAACGGTTTGCGATAGCGCCCTTCATTGATGGAAATGAGCATAAGGCCCTGTACCACAAACCATGCAGTAAGAATAGAAGGCAGGAGCCAGTGGCCGCGAAATTTTTTGTGATGCCAGAGCATTCCCACCACCAGCGCTAGGGTGAGCGGGGCCCACAACCAGCGCAGCCACCAGCCGACCACGTCCACGGTGCGCGCGAGGTTGACGTCCGGCCAAGATTCGGAAAAGAACAGGAAGATTAAATTTTCTTTTTTGATCCACAAATAGTCGCGCCACCCCATATGGATTTTGTCGGCTTCCCTCTGCCAATCCTCGGATCCCTTACCGAGATCGACGCTGATCCTCACTTTGCCGGTCCGCTGAGTTTTCCAGTCGCTGAACGGCTTAAAGGGTTCGGCACCGGTCGAGGGCGAGCCGAAAATATGCACCCAGCCTGCGCCCTGGCGGCTCGACGCGATTTCGATAACTTTTTTGCCGGACTTGGCGTAAATCATATTCAAATGGCCCATCCCGTGAGGGGCGAAATGGCCGACGATTTGATAGGCCCGGTAGGTCAGCGGGCCCATGATGAGCAGGAGAACCAGGGAGGAATAAATCGCCTTTTTGACCTTTTGGTCCTGCGCCAGCCAGAGCCAGGTGCAGGCGACCGCAGCGAGGGGAATCGCTATGCCGCGGGTGAGTCCAGCCGCGATCCACAGCAGCACCATAAGCGCAAAGCTGCCGGTGCTGCTCTTGCGCCGGCAACGCCACGTCGCCCAGAGCGCCGCGCCCAGCAGCGGCAACATCAGCGTCTCTTGCATAAAGTATCCGTAAATCGCCATCCAAGACGGAGATGCACTCAAAAAGGCCCAGCCGGCCAGGGCCAGAGTTTTGTTGCCTTGCAATTCCCGGAAGAACCGGTACCACACCCAAGGCGTCACCAGTGAAAGGAGAATGGTGCAGTAGGCAACGAGCGCCGGCAGCTTGAGCGTGAATTTCGCCAAGGCGGCAATATAGAGCTGATAACCGATCGGATCCGTCAGCGCCATCAGATCGATGCGCAGAAGGTCCGTGCCCTGCTCCCAATGGCGCGCCGGGTCGCTCCAAATATGATCGATGGGGTTATAGGTGATGATGTACCAGCCGCGGACGAGACTGGACACGAGAATGACAAAGTAGAAGAAACTGTGGCTGCGGCGCACGCCGAAAAAGCTCAGCACCGCCACAAAAACCGCGGCCACCAAACCACCCCACAATGCCAGGACCACGAGATACCGCCAATCGCCCATGCTCCGGTTGACCGCCATCCCCATCTCGCCGCCAAACTCGCGGAAAGTGAATTCCAGGTGGTTATTGCCCGACCTTAGATATTCGCTGAGATCCAGGTGGAAACCCTGGTAAACGTCTTGCAGGCTGTCCGACGGAACCGCGCTGAGATCCACAACCGCGCCGTTGATTTTCAGCTCCATCAAACGATCGTCTGGGATGATTTGGTAGCGCCGCGGGGCAAACCAGCCGAGCTGAAGATAGCCCTCCATCTGATAAACACCGGGCCCCCATCCAGGGGCAAGGTACGGAAGCGTTACGGATTCGCGCCGACCCTGTTGGTCGCGGAGCTCAAACTGACCCACTTCGACGCGGGCGCTCAAAGTCAGCAGGACCGCTGCCAGCAGCACCAGCAGTGCGGCGAGCCAACCCAGCCGGCGCCTTAGGAAATGTGCGATTGGCATTGCTAAACACCTACCTCTTATTTTTATGAACGGGTGACCACGACGCGGGGCGCAAAGCCGACAATCCTACTCGAACTTTATCGACCCGGCCGTGCTAGGGCGCTGATTTTGGCATAACCGGCGGGCTTATTGACCCCAGACGATCTATATCAAAAATTTTTGATATNNAAGGCGGCCGGAGACGAACTGCGCCTGGCGATTCTGCAAGTGCTCGCCCGGGATTCCTACGGTGTTTTGGAGCTGTCCCAAGCCTTTAAGGTCAAGCAGTCCGGCATGAGTCACCACCTGAAAGTGCTGGCGACCGCTGGCCTCGTGATGACCCGGCGGGAGGGCAATTCGATTTTTTACCGACGCGCGAACTTTGCACCGCAAGATCCACTTGCCGGCGTGAAGCGCGAATTGTTTCGCCATATCGATTCGGNNCGATTCGAGCCCGCCGGTGCAGCTCGACGGTCTCAATCAGGTATGGCACGAACGGGCGGCTACGTCCCGGCGGTTCTTCCTGGAAAACGCCCAAAAATTCAAAGCCCGGCAGGACCTGATCGCCAGCTTCGAGGTATATCAGAGCCAGATTACCGAGCTGCTGAACATCAGCGCACCGCCGGCGCAACAGCAGGCACTTGAGGTCGGGCCGGGCGACGGAGAATTTTTACCGGAGCTGTGCGCGCGATTTGCGCAAGTGGTGGCATTGGACAACAGCCCGGCAATGCTCGCCAAAGCGCGGCAGCTCGCCGCAAATCAGGATTTGCAAAATGTGCGGTTTGTCGAGGGGGATACGCGCTATTTACAGTCCCTGCCGGCAGTGTTCGACTGCGCCGTCCTCAATATGGTGCTCCATCACACGCCGTCACCGGCCAGCTTGTTTGATGACATCGGCGGAAGTCTCAAACAAGGCGGGGTACTGCTGCTGACGGAGTTGTGCCGGCACGACCAAAATTGGACCCAGGAGG
>DJFO01000275.1 GCA_002432555.1 Marinagarivorans sp. UBA5870 | reverse complement strand
GGTAGGTCGACGCAGGTTAGGTGACATTGCGGAGCAGCTAGGTTTGTCTGACCGAAAGTAGTTCAGTATCCCGTGAATACTGAGTTGTCCCGTTGTAAAAGTATTCAGAGCGTCATTTGTGAAAAAAATCTTCCTTGCAACCGGCTTAGCCGTCGTCACCAGCGCTGTGGCGGTCCTTCTTATCCCCGGTCAAAAAGCGACGGTGCCCGCCAGCGAACTCGCGCGCACAGCACCGCTTGTAATTCAAGACTCGGCGCACGCGGCCACCTCGCCCACCAAACAACCGCACACGGCGCAGCAACAAGGCTCCCTCGCAACGGCAACTGCGACTGACTCAGAGATTGGTACAGTTCCGCCCCTGGCGGAACCGGNNCCGCCCGGCCGCCGCGGCTCGACTTCTGGCGGCTGTCCGCTAATAGCGCCAAAAGGGTAACCGAGGGTCTACCCGCCGAAGAGCTGACCGTCGACCTGAAACAATTGCAAACACTGCACGTAGGGCAGACCGTGAGTTTCGAGTTGCCAGACGGAAAAGGGCCGATTGAATCGGAAATTACCGATACCTACAACGACTCCACCGGCGTGCAGGTGTGGACCGGACAAATCAAAAACGACGTGCGCCACGCCAGCGTCATAATCACACAAGGGACAAAACAAACTCATGTGGTTATCGCGAGCACGCGGGGTAATTACTCGGGAGTGATCGACCGGCAAACCGGCGCGGCTACCTTAATCAATGAATCCGCTATCCAGGAACGGCAGCAACTTATCGAAGACGGAATCGTTTACCGGCCCGGTGAGGGCGAAAGTGAGACCCATCAGCATTAATCAGGTAAAAATCAGGTTTATTTATGTTCTTGAATAAATTCAGCAGTATTATTCGATCCGCTTTGCTCGCCGGTATGACCATGGCAAGCGCGGCCGCCTCGGCGGAAGTTGTGGACGTCCTCGTGCTTTATACACCCCAAGCACTAAATACGCGCAGCGGGGCTGACATCAACGCCCGCATATCCTCCTATATCGCTTACGCCAACACCGCGTACAAAAATAGCCAGGTGGACCTGCAGTTGCGGCTGGTGGGTGCAAAACGAGTCGACGTTCCTTACGAGCGCGTGACCGAGGCGAATTTATCCAGTTTCAGCCGCGACACCATGGTGGCGGGGCTGCGGGAAGAAACCGGCGCGGATTTGGTTACCTTGTTAAATTTACGGCAAGAGGTGTCCGGCGGTTACGTCTGCGGTATCGGATACATACCTCAGGGTCAAAGCAGTACTGGAAAGTTCTATAGCAATGCGGCAGCGGCGGGATTTAGTCTCGTGGGAATTGACTGTGGCATAGATACCTTTGCGCACGAACTTGGCCACAATATGGGGCTCGGTCATTCCGCTAAACAAAACAGCCCGGGAGGCGTTTGGCCTTGGGCGCGAGGCTATGGGGTCGACGGGCTGTTCAGTACCGTCATGGCCTATCCACAATCCTTCGGCACCACCAACCAACTTCCGGTTTTCTCAAATCCGAATATATTCGAGTGCGTCGACCTCGCCTGTGGGATGGACCGAAATCTCACGAACGGCGCCGACTCGGCAGCCAGCTTGGTGGCGCTCGGTGCACAAATTGCGGCCTTTCGACCGACTCGGGTGGAGTTACCCTCACTCCCCGGTGTAGACGACGGCGGCGACTTGCCGCTGGAATACTGTCCAGCGCCCTCGCTGTCCAACAATCTTCTGCAAAACGGGGAGTTCGATTCACTCGAAGCTTGGCAATCGGGATCCTCAAGCCTGCAAATAGAAGCTTTTGCCAAAGGAGACTGCTTGGAAAACAAACTGGTCGTGAGCGGACGCACCAGCTATTCAAGCGGAGCCACCCAGATTCTCACGCGCCCCCTACAGGCTCGGGTGAACTACCAGTTCAAAGGCGAGTTCGCGGTGCGCGGTAGCTCGCGCGAAACAGTGCGAGTTGCCCTGCGTGTCCGCACTACCCGCGGGAGCTACTACCTGTACCTCAACCCGGTGTCCGCAACGCCTAATGAGATGACGCAGTTGAACCAAAGCTTTGCGATATCTTCGGGACAGGTGGACGCGGTGGTGGTCTACGGACCTCCCGCTGGCGTGGAGATCGTAATGGACCGCCTGGCGGTGGTGCCGGCGCAATGACGCGGGGCGATGATTGAATTTCACTCGCCACAAACCCCAGTCCCAGGACTCGTTCCGCGCCTGGGATCAGCGAGGGTCCACCAGGACCCTCACGCGCTTCGCCAGTCAATTCCCCCGTCACACCAATCTCAGACTATGAAACTCCAGAGCCACACAGTCCCAAAGGACAGCAGCAGACTATAGCCAATAACCGCGGCCACCAAGCGCGGGGCTAGCTGATAGGTGGCGGCCAACGCGCTGGTGGAAATCATGGCTGGCATTGCTGCCTCGAGCACCGTTGTTTTGGCTAAAAGAGAATCCGGATTGCCCAACTGGACCAAGCCCAGGGCGATCATCGGCTTAATCAACAAAACAAACACGAGCGCGAAAACGATAATTCCATGCTGTGTTGCTTCGACGCGCAGCCGCCATTGCAAGCCAACCGCGACCATGACAACAGGCACGAGGGTGTCGCCAATTCGCTGTAATACTCCGGAGATTACATCGGGCACAGTGGCGAAACTCAGCAGAAATCCACTGAGCAACGCGAGGAAAGGCGGAAACTTAAATAGGGTCCGCCAGAGGGGCTCACGGTAACCCCGCTCGACCGGCGAGTAGCGGGTCGCGATGGCGATTCCCAGGGTGTTGAACGCGAGGAAGGTTCCCAGTTGATCGTAAAGGATCGCGTAGGGGAGGGCCTCACGTCCGAGATGGGCCTCGATGAGAGGAAAACCAATAAAGCTAGTGTTCCCGAGGGTGATCACCAGCAATAAGGCCCCGGTGATCGCGCGTGACCATGGGAAGTACCGGGCGATACACCAGCCCAACACCGCACTGATTCCCATCACCACCCAGGCGACAAGCACGGGTGTAAGTATTTGCCAGCTAAAAGAGAGTTTGGGGATTTGCAGCAAAATGAGCGCGGGCAATGCTACATAAATAACGTAGGCATTGAGTATTTGGCCGGACGACTCCGGAAATTGTTTGAGGTTCTGGAGCATCTTGCCGAGAAACAGGCAGACCAGGGCGAGCAACAGGTTCGACATGGGAAGTGAGGCCAAGATAAAAACGCGATTCTAGACTAACCAACTCGAGGTAAGTGCTGTCGTCACCCGTGAAAAGAGTTCCGGCGTAGGGACACATGCAGGCTCATGTATGGCGCGGAGGTACATAAAATTCTGGAGTTATAGCTGAAGATTTTAGGATGAAATCAACTGCGCAAAACTCTGCACCGCACCGCTGCCGTTTATGAAAAATCGGCATAAAACTCGCGTCAATTGCGGAATCGTTTGCCGAACCCTGGTCTATACTTCGATCGTGCTCGCCGTTTTTGGATGAATCCGCAGCGCGTTTCCGGCATTTTTCGCAGGAGAAATTTGGCGGTCGGGCTCCGGCCTGTGCGAGAGAAAGCGAAGAGAAGGTGCGATGAAAGATAAAATTTTGCCAGCGAATATGCTGCTGAATCAGCTCGAAGATGCTCTAGAAGAACGTCAAAATTCTGATCGACGCAAATCCCCTAAAGGTCTGCCGTCGGGAATTCAACAGGATAGGCGCAAAGGCGACAGGCGGTCGAAGAAAAGCCATTAATGCAACGGCCGCCAGCGAGCCGCTTGCCACTCATTGTTTCGCGCATGAAGTCCTTCATGCGCGACTAGTCTCCTAGTCCCCTTGCGTGACTACCTGTTGCAGAATGATTTCCGATTGGCCGACCAACAAACGGATCAGTGGGGCTTGTGCCTCATAAACAAATTCAAAGTCCGCTTCGCTCCCGCAAACGCCCTGTTCATTCACTAAAAAAACGAGGTAGCGATCCTCAAAGGGCTCGTATTTACACGCCCGGACGGAGCGTTTTTGCAGGGCGCGCTCCACATAGATAGAACACTGTTTGCCGTCGATTAGGGTCAGGCCCATGATGTCGCCATTGGTGGCGTTTTCCCACGAACCCCGCGGACCATCCGCGTGGGCGAAGGCCCCGAACAAAATCACCAATAAGAGAAAACATGGCTTAAATAAGGACATCTCTTAGACTCTCGAATAAATTCTGCCCAGTTTAACCGTTCCCTTCCGCACCGCGAATATCTATCCAAATTTTGTGAAGGCGGTCGAAAGGGAACAGGCCCCTTCTTTTGCTCTGTGAAGCAAATTTGGATTTCATGTGATATGTGTCACTTTTCACTGCCACGTGGGCGAAATGGCCCCAGATAATTCCGCTCAAATTTGTGATCCATCCCGCGCTTTTTAACTGGCAAAGATCGAACCCATACATTTGTGTGATGCATTTTTTACCCCGACTTTCACACTTTACTAAACTTAACAGGCGATCTGAGGCAGCAGGGTTCAGCTGTACCGCACCTCGATAACAAAAAATTGCACACCTTGGGTTCCGGCTATTGCGAAAAGTATTTTCGGCAGCGCCGCCGCGTTGACAACGCGTCGAACGGCGACACGGTTTTTTGCTGCCAAAATGCATGACAACAAATAGGTAGTGCCGCGACCCCGCACCTGTGTGTGCAGTCGTATTAAACACTTATGGGGAGTGTTCATCATGTTTTCTATTGGGTTGCAATCTCTTGGGTTGCATAGTGCAGCGCGAAAATCTTTGCGCGCACTGACCGTAGGTTTTGCAGTGGCAGCCTTGAGCGCCTGTGGTGGTGACAGCCTGTTTGTCACCCATGGCGGGTCTTCATCAGGTTCAAGCAGTTCCAGTTCGTCGAGCAGTTCGTCATCCTCCTCCAGCGGTGAGGTCACGAGCAGTTCATCGTCAAGCTCATCTTCCAGCAGTACATCGTCGAGCAGCTCTTCGTCATCCAGCAGCAGCTCCAGCTCTTCTTCATCCAGCGGCGCGCCTGTGGGATTGCCCGTGGTGGTCGAGTCAGAAGACTTTGCCCGCTTCAGTGATACGACCGAAGACCAACTCGGCGACTGCGATAGCGACAGTGCCGTGGACCTGGGTCTCGGCAACCCCAACAGTGGCGGTACCTGTGACGTAGGCTGGACCGAGCCGGGTGAGTGGCTCGAGTACGACGTCAACCTGGCCGCGGGCGGCAACCACGATCTGACCTTGGCATTGGGCGCCGGCTCCGAGGGTAAAGCCGTGCGCGTGCTGGTCAACGGTACTCTTGCGGGCACCTTGGACGTTCCGGTGAATGGATTTTTGTCCTTCGCGGAGCTGACGGTTCCGGCGGTGGCCTTCAACAGTGGTCCTTCGACGATTCGGGTTGAATTCGTCGGCGGCGAAATCAATTTCGACTATTTCCGCATCGGCAAACTCATGCCGCAGCCGGACGCTGACCCGCAGGATGACATTGTCTTTGCCATCCGCGCGGGCGCCATCCCCTATGAAAGCAGTGTGGGTGTCGCATTCCAGTCGGATATTCCATTCGCCAGCGCCGGCAATCTCGCCGGTACCCTCGCAGCCATCGGCGGCACCGACGATGAAAGTCTCTACGCCGGCGAGCGTTGGGGTACTTTCAGCTATGAGCTGCCCGTCGCCAACGGCGTCTATGACGTCACCTTGAAAATGGTGGAAATGTATTGGCAGGCAGCTGCCGCACGGGTCTTCGACGTCACCGTCGAAGGACAGCCCGTGGTCAATGACCTGGATATCTTTTTCATGGTCGGCGCCAACTCGGCGTTTGATGTCACTGCCGAGAGCGTTGTGGTCGAGGACGGCGGCTTGACCATCGACTTCACCGCCAGCGTCGACAACGCGACCGTATCGGCCGTGGTAGTGGAAAAAGCGGAACCATCGACGAGCAGCAGTTCAAGTTCCTCCAGCTCATCGTCATCGAGCAGCTCCTCNNAGCAGCAGCTCTTCCTCCAGTTCGAGCAGCAGCTCCTCCAGTTCCGGCGAATCCAGTTCGAGTTCATCGAGCTCCAGCTCCTCTTCGAGCTCGAGCAGCAGTTCTTCGTCCTCGAGCTCCAGCAGCAGCTCATCCTCGAGCAGCTCTAGCTCGTCCAGCAGCAGCTCTTCGTCTTCGAGCAGCTCCTCGAGCTCCAGCAGCAGTTCAAGCAGCTCCAGCTCATCCAGCAGTTCATCGTCGAGCAGTTCGAGTTCCTCCAGCTCTAGCAGCAGTTCCAGCTCGTCGAGCAGCAGCTCTTCTTCCAGCAGCTCAAGCTCTTCCAGCTCTAGCTCATCGAGCAGCGGCGCTCTGGTAGGCAATCCGGTGAACGGTCAGGAGGTTTACGGGACTCAGTGCTCCGCGTGCCACGGCGGCGGCATCAACAAGGGCCTGACCCCGGCGATGAACATAGACCCGGAAAATCTAGTGCACACGACACCGGCAGCTCTGGCAGCGTACATCGACGCCAATATGCCGAAGGGCAATGCGAACGCCTGTGACGCCCAGTGTGCGGCGGATACCGCGGCCTATATCCTTACCTGGGAACCGGCAATCGTCGCTGATGCTGTGGCCGGCCAGGCAACTTATTCCGTTCAGTGTGCCGCCTGCCACGGTGACGGGATCAACAAAGGCCTGCTGCCGTCCATGAACATAGATCCGGATAACCTTGTCCATACCACCCAGGCGAACCTTGCGGCCTACATTGACGCGAATATGCCCAAAGGAAATCCGACGGCATGTGACGCCCAGTGTTCCGCGAACACCGCGGCCTACATCCAGACCTGGGAGCCAGCGGCCCCCGCCGGCAACAAAGCCAATGGTCAGGCACTGTATGGGACGAAAACCTGCGCAGTCTGTCATGGCGCCAATCGCCAGGGTGGAAACGGACCCGCCCTCACCACGGCTGCCTTGACCGCTAAATACGACACTGCCGCGGAAGTTCAAGCCAAGGTAAAAGGAATGGCGTTATTCGGAGCCCCGACCACCGATGCGGAAGCCCTGGATATCACGGCCTTCCTCTTGGGCGACTAATTATGACGTAATGATTGAGCGGCCTTAGGGCCGCTTTTTTTTGCCCGGAATTTACTCCCCTTGCAAGGTCACCACCAGGCGCCGGCTCCCGCCGTGGTTGCGGTGTTCGCACAGGTAAATGCCCTGCCAGGTGCCGAGGTTCAAGCGGCCCTCGCTGATCGGGATTGAGAGGCTGCTGCCTAAGATGCTGGATTTCAGGTGGGCCGGAAGGTCGTCGCTGCCTTCGTCGTTGTGCCTGTAATAGGGCTGGTCCTCCGGTACCGTGCGATTGAAAAAGTTTTCGAAATCCTGCCGCACCGTCGGGTCGGCATTTTCATTAATGGTGAGCGCGGCGGAGGTGTGCTGGATAAATAGGTGCAGCAGCCCGACGGAATAGGACTTAAGTTCGGGCAGCTGTGCCAGGATTTCCTCGGTGATCAGGTGGAAACCACGCGGGCGGGCCTTCAGTTGCAAGCTTCTCTGCAGCCACATGAAAGTTTCCTCAGACGGTGACACCGGTACTTTTGAGTGGCAAACCGCCGTAAGGTTTACGAAACCGCTTGTACTCCCATTGGTATTGGTCCGGCGCTTCCATAACCAGAGCCTCCACGCCTTGGTTTAAGGCGGCGACGGAGGTTTCCGGATCAGCGGCGTAGATGGCTGCCGGAGGCGCGCGGAAAATGAGATCGAATCCCCTATCGACCCGCTTGGCAAAAGCAAACACCGCCTTACAGCCGGTGCGCTGGATCAGCTTATGCACCAGTACCATGGTGAAGGCCGGCCGGCCGAAAAAGGGTGCGTAAACACCGCCGCTGGGATCGTTGGGGATCTGGTCCGGCAGAATCCCGCAAATGCCGTTGTTAANNGTTGTTTTTGAGGTTTTTCAAGAGCGCTGCCACCCCTTTGGCGTTGGTGGGAACCAGCTGGCAGCCCGATTTTTCGCGCCCGCGGCGAATGATTTCATCCAGCCCTTCGAGCTTGGGGGGCTGGTATAAGTTGGTCACTTTGCCGAGACTGGCCAGATGCAGACCCAACACTTCCCAGTTGCCCAGGTGGGGCGCGAGCACTAAAAGACCGGTGCCTTCCGCCAGCGCAGACCGCGCGTGCTCTTCACCCTCGATGCTGCGGATATAACGCTGCACCGGGGGCCCATTGCCACTTAAAATTCGGCAGACTTCAACGGCGACCTTGCCGGTTTCGCGCAGACTGCGCCGNNCCGCTCGCGGTCGGTCAGGTGCGGTAGGCAACGAGCGATGTTTTCGCGAGTGATCCTTGCGCTGCGATCGTTGAGCCGATACGCGCAGCGTCCCATAAGACTTCCGGCTAAGCGGGTCGCGGGGAGGGGCAGTAGCCCCAG
>DJFO01000440.1:1850-12642 GCA_002432555.1 Marinagarivorans sp. UBA5870 | reverse complement strand
CAGCTCTTGTTGACCCGGGTGGATGCTTGAGAAAACCCTCGGTGAGTCGCCGTTTTCAGTTATCCACCCGCGCATGATCGATCGTCTCCTGCCCCGCCTGCGGCGCCTGATGACCTGGACCGTCGCCATGATCGAGCGCTACCCCTGGGCCATCGCCCTCGCCGGTTTTGCCTCCGGTTTGGCGAGTTTTTTCCTGGTGGAGCGCGAGCAGGAAAAATTCGCCCAGATTGTTTCGGTGTTGATGCTGGCAAGTTGGGTATGGCTGGCGCTGGAGAATCTACTGCGCCGCGGCGTTGCGTCCTGGTTCGGCATCAATGTGCCCCGCCCGGTCGTGAGTTTCGCCACTCAAATGGTCCATCAGGAAAGTTTGTTTTTTGTAACCCCGTTCTTTTTCATCACCACGTCTTGGAACACCGGGCAGATGGTTTTTACCTCTCTGCTGATGCTGTTTGCCGGCGTCTCCATCGTGGATCCCATCTACTACCGTTGGCTCGCCGCGCGGCGCTGGCTCTATTTTATTTTCCACGGCGTGACCCTCTTCGCCGTATTGCTGACGGCCCTGCCGATCATCCTGCAATTGCCGACGCCCACCGCCTACCTTTGGGCGCTGCTGGCGGCCTTGGTGCTCTCGCTGCCCGGCGTTGTGCGCGGTCTGACATTGAAGGGCTGGCGTTGCGCTCTCGTGGCCGTTGCCGCCGTGCTCTTGGCGGGAGGCGTCGGCCTCTACACCCGCCCATGGATTCCGGCGGCAACTCTGCGCCTGACCAAAGTTGCCGTTACCGATCGGATCGACGATGCCAGCCGCTCGCCCGAAAATGAGCTAAAAGAAATCGACGAGAACCAGTTGCGCAAAGGTCTCTACGCCTACACCGCCATACGAGCGCCGCGCGGCCTGCACGAGCGGATCCAGCATGTTTGGTTGCTCAACGGCCGCGAAGTGGATCGGATTTTTCTCGATATCGACGGCGGGCGCGAAGCGGGATATCGCGCCTGGACCCACAAGCTCAATTTCCCCCCCTATCCGACCGGCCGCTGGGAAATCCACGTGTTGACCGAAGCCGAGCAGGTCATTGGCATTCTGCGGTTTCGGGTGGTGAAGGCCGCCACGGGTAAAGAGGCGGCTCCCGCCGCGCCTTTGGAAGGAAAAGGTGGAGAACGCGAAGATGGAGCCGAAGCGGGGGTGCCACAGGTAGAGCCCGCAGAAGCGGATACGGCGCCGGAGCCCGAAGGACCCGAACGTCGGGACGAGCCCGCGGAGCGTGACGAGCCGGTTGACGCGGAACCGTCTATGGAAGCGGAAGAGCCGACTGAAGCGGAACCGTCTATGGAATCGGAAGAGCCGGCTGAATCGGAAGCGGCTATCGAGTCGAAAAAGACTGCAGAATCGGAAGCGTCTATTGAATCGGAAAAGCCGGTTGAATCGGAAAAGCCTAATGAATCGGAAAAGCCGGACGAATCNNGGGGCGACCGAGCAGCGGACGTCGGTGCGGCCTGTTGACGCGGCCGCCCTTACCTGCGTACTAACGCGCAAACCTCTGCCACCACCGACGCACCTTACTGGTGGTTGTGTACTCCTCGCCCTCGCAGCCCACTTCCATTTCTGGTTCCGAACCCTCCACAAACGGCAGTTCCACCGATTCCTCGCAGAAATCACTCACCCGCGCCCCGGCGCTTCGATGCGTGGTGAGGTGAACGATGCCCGGCGGCTCAGCGCCGGGAATGGGCTCCGGGTGCAACTGCGCCAGGATTTTTGCCCATACGGGCAGCGCACCCGTGGCCCCCGAAAGGCCGGTCGGTTGATTTTGGTCATTGCCGACCCACACCACTGCCACGTGGTCGCCGCTGAAGCCNNTGAAGATCTTCTGACAGGTACGCCCGCATGGAGCGGCCGGTACCCTCTGCTACCGCCAGCTGCATGGCGCGGGTCAAAAGATGCACCGCCTGGCCGGAAACCACTTGCTCCACGTCTATTGCATAACGTTTGAGGGGCCGACCCTCGGTAGTCAGCACTTCGCGGATAGCCCGCAGCGGCACGCGAAAACCACCCGCCGCCAAGGTTTGGTACATCTGGGCCATCTGAATCGGCGGCACCGAGAAAGGTGGCGGCAAACGGGGGCAGTGGTTCTTCGATGCCCAGGCGCTGCGCTGTTTGAAGCACCGGCTTCACCCCAAGCTCCAGGCCGAGCCGGGCGGACGAGACGTTATAGGAGTTGGCCAGCGAGAGCCACAAGGGCACCTGGCCGTGAAATTGTTTATCGTAGTTGCGCGGTTCCCACACGCTGTCCATGCCCTTCTCCTGCCACTGCAGCGGGCTATCGTCCAGGAGAGTGGCGAGGGTAAATCGCTCCGGCTGCTCCAGTGCGGTCAGGTAGACCACCGGTTTAAACAGCGACCCTATGGGACGTTTGGCATCCAGCGCGCGGTTAAAACCTTCAAACCCCGGCTGGCGACTGCCGAGAAGCGCCGACACCTCGCCGGTCTGCGGCACGCTGATTACCACCGATCCTTCGAGCCAGCCCTTCGCCAGCTTGAATTGCGTTTCCAGCTGGGTCAGTTGGGCGGCGAGGGTTTTTTCAGCGGTCTCCTGCACCAGGGGGTCGAGGGTTGAAAATATCCGCAGGCCCTCGTTGCGCAGGTCGGACTCGTTGTAGTCTCGCCGCAGTTGGCGGAACACCAACTGCAGAAACGCCGGGTAGTTGGACAGACCCGCGCTCGCGTTGCGGGTAACGCCCAGCGGCTGGGCGACCGCGGCCTCGAATTCCTTCGGCGTGAGATAACCCTGGGCACCGGCCTCCGCCAGCACTAGATTGCGCCGCTCCAGCGCGCGTTCCGGATTGNNCGCCTTCAGCGCACGCTGGTACTCCTTTTCGCCGATCAGGCTGGTTTCGCGGAATTCGCCGAGCGCGAAATTGCGTCGCTCCAGCGCGCGTTCCGGATTGCGGCGCGGGTTGTAGTAAGTGGGCCCCTTGAGCATGGCGACCAGCAGCGCCGAATGGTGTGGCTTAAGCTGGTCGACCGACCGGCCGAAATAAAAATGGCTGGCGAGGCCAATGCCGTGGATCGACCGGGAGCCGTCCTGACCGAAGTAAACCTCGTTGATGTAGGTTTCGAGAATGTCGTTTTTCTCGTAGTGCAGCTCCAGCAGCACCGCCATTAACATTTCATTGAGCTTGCGCTTAATGGTGCGCTCGGGCGTGAGAAAAAAGTTTTTCACTAATTGCTGCGTAATGGTGCTGCCGCCTTGCAATCCGCGCCCGGTGGCGGTGGACACAAGCGCGCGCGCCAGCGCTTTTACGTCGACGCCGTGATGGAAATAAAACCGCTTGTCCTCCACGGCGATGAGCGCATCGACAAAATGCCGGGGCACTTGGTTGTAGCGCACCAGCTGGCGGTCCTCGTTTTCGTTGGTGTAAATACCGCCGATGGAAATGGGTTCGAGACGCAGCAGGTCGAGCTTGCGGCCGTTGGGTTCCTCTTTTATTTCATCCACGCGCCCGCGGTAAAACACCACGCGGACTTTCTGACTTTCCTGCAGCCCATCCCAAAACTCGAACGCCCGGGTGTGCAGCACCACCGAATCGCTGCCCAACGCATACTCACCCGGCCCCGCCACTTTAGCGACCTTGGCAAAACCCAGCAGATCGAGCTCCCGCCGCAGCTCCGCCGCGGTCAGGGCCTTGCCGGTGAACATTTCCAGCGGGCGCGCATAAACGCGCGCCGGCAGAGCGAACCGCTTGCCTTCGAACTGCCGCCGGACGATCTGGTCAAGGTAGACGCAGTAAGCGCCCAGACCGGCGGCAAAGAGCAGGGATATCAGGAGAAAGACTTTGAGGAACAGCCGACGTTTCGCCGGTTTTTTAGATGCCATAACTTAGGGTTGCTCGAACTGTCATTGCCGCGTCTAATGACGCCTTTATAAATAGGGTGGCTGGACCAGCGGTAACCGCGGCCGATTTTTGCACGATCCGCCAGACGCTGCGGATTGTAGCGGCCCGGCAACCGCAAGACCATGCCAGTCGTCCCCTGACAATACAAGCGAGGCCAACCGAATGACCCCCACTCCGACCTGCGACCTGGAGATCCGCATTGATACCGCAACCGGCAAAAAGTTGCTGGACGCCCTGGCATTTCCGCTGCGGATGGACTTTGCTGCGGAACCTGCGGGCGAGCAGGCCGTCGAGATCGCCGAAGCAACAGTGAGCGGTGCAGAGGAAAAACACGAGAGTCTGGAAGCGGTGCTGGAGGATGTGCTGAATCAGCCGCTGATTTCGCACATCGGCGACGCGAATGAGCGGAATTCCACCCTCGCCGACGGCGGAAAAACCAAACCGCAAGTCGATGCGGAGCGCGACGGGGAAAAACGCTATGACATTCAATTGGCCGGCCTATCGGTGATTATGCCGTCCAAACCGCAACTCGCGACCGATCATCCATTGACGCTCACCGGCGTGAATCTGCAAATCCGCGTGCGGCTCAAAGTGGGTGTTCGCGCTCTGCGCTGGTATTGGAAGGAATTGAGCACCCCCTGGCTCGATCTCCGCGGCAACGAAGCCAAAGTGAAACTGACCGCCGACGGCGGGCGTTTGCTGGCGATGCCCGAACTGGCCGACACCAACCTCGCCCTAAACGTGAAAATCTGGAAGTGGAACCTGCGCTGCAATTTGCGCGTCAGCAAGCTTATCAATCGCCAGTTCGCCAATCACGGCCCCTTTCCCGTAGTGGATTTCGCCGACCTGAACCGCGGGGCGCAATTCTTGGGAAAACAGCCGCACTTTGCCATCCAAGAGATCGTTGAAGTCCCGCAGGGAGTGGTGATTCGCAGCAATATCGAGTGGCAATAAGAGGGCCCCAGCGCGGCAACCGCCTATCCACGCGCACCTGGACAGCCGTCAAAACCGGGGGTTGAACTGGCAACCTGAGTGGGGAACGACTCCAACACCAGCCATCCGCCCATCATTCCTCCGGTCCCGCGGCCCGACCTGCGCGGCTCGACCCGGGCAGCTATCACAGCTCGCGCAGCACAACCTCGTAAGTGGGGAAGTCGCTGCCTTCCCACCATTGGGCCAGGTATTCCTCCTTGAGCTTCTCCGCCGTTTGGCGGTAGAGCGCGGCTATGTCCGCGGCGTCCTGCGCGAGCTGCTGGTCCTCGCCACTTGCCAAACCGTGCAACACACCCAGTTCCTGGCGCACCAGGGGGATCAGCAAAGAAAGATCCGTAAGATTGAGGGACATGGTTTTCTCCTAGGTAGAACGGTCGGTTATTTATCCGCGACTAAGCGCCCCGCCACGCCCCAATTTTCCTTGGCCACATCTTCTATCACCACAGTAACGGCCTCGGCGGGACAAGCAGTGATGCGCGCGGTTTCGCGGGTAAGGATTTCCACCAGCTCCCGCTTTTGCGCGACGGAACGGCCTTCGAGCATTTCAACACGGATGATCGGCATAACAAAAGGTCTCCTCGATCGATTTACCTGCGCCAGAAGGTCGGCAGGAATAGGGCTATGACAGTGAAGTATTCCAGGCGCCCGAGGATCATGGCGCTGGATAAAATCCAAATTCCGGCATCGCTCACGGGCATAAAATTGCTGCCCACCTGGCCGAATCCCGCCCCCGCGACGTTGAGGCAGGCGGCCGCGGCGCTGAGCGCGGTCCAAAAATCCAGCCCTGTCGCCACCAGGGCGAGACACACCAGAACGCTGCTGAAAGCGGCTATGGTCATAAAGGCGATAGTCGCATTCAAAATGGGCGCGCTTACCGGCTGACCCTGATATTTCAAAGTAAAGATGCCGCGCGGATGGATCAGGCGCTTCAACTCGAGCCCTATGAGTTTGGCCGCCAGCAAATTGCGAATAATCTTATTACCGCCAGTGGTGGATCCGGCGCAGCCCCCGAGATATTGAGCGAACAGCAATACCATCGCCGCGGTCAAGGGCCAGTCGGTATAGCTGCCGGCGAAGTAGCCAGTGCTGGTGATAAAAGAGATAAGGTGAAAAAAGGCCTGATTGACGGCTTCCAGCGGGNNGTGTAGACCCCCGCGCGCATGAGTTCGAAGGCTATAAAAATCGAAAGGACCAGCACCAACCAGAAAAAAACTCGCGTCTCTTCGTCGCGCCAATAGGCCCGCCAGTTGCCCGCGGCAAAAACTTTGAAATGCAGGGCGAAGCTCACGGCGCCCAACAGCATGAAGAGATCGGCAACCAGCATGATCGCCACACTGTCGAAATGGGCGAGGCCTGCGTCATAGGGGGACATGCCGCCGGTGGACACGGTCGAGAAGGTGTGGGCCACAGCGTCGTAAAAACTCATGCCCGCCAGGTAATAGGCGGCGATGCAGGCGATGGTGATGACGAAGTAAATGTACCAGAGGTAGTGTGCGGTATTGGCGATGCGGGGCGATAGTTTTTCATCTTTTACCGGCCCCGGCGCCTCCGCCTTTAGCAGTTTCATGCCACCGACGTTCAGCATGGGCAGAACCGCCACTACGAAGATCACCACTCCGAGCCCCCCCATCCATTGAAGGAACTGCCGGTACATGAGGAAAGTTTTCGGCAGGGCATCGAGGCCGACCAAAATCGTGGCCCCCGTCGCAGCGAGGCCGCTCACGGCCTCGAAAACCGCATCGGCGACGGGGACCTCGGTGATCCAATAAATCGGCACGGCCCCAAGCAGCCCCATGACGATCCATGTGCAAGTGGCAAATAAGAGCGCGTCCTTAAAACCGATTTTGATATGCAGGGCTTCACGCAGCGCCGGGCCGCGCCCGCTCGGGTTGCGCGCCAGCGCGAAAAACAAGAACGCGCTCACGAGCATGGTGACCGCCGGAATAAAAAATGCGGTCTCTTCGTGATCGCGAAAAACGAACCAGGAGAGAAAGGCAAACGCCAGCTGGACCAGCCCCATAAACCCGACGGGAAACGCCAACAGATAGAGCGTCGCTCTTAAATTGATCACAAATCCGAATATCCCGTTGCTGAAGCGGAAAAACATCGTGCGCGGCCGGCTGCCTGCGCGCGCACGAGGGCCGCATTATATAGGCCCGCCCGCGGTTTTGCGCGGCGCACCGCGGCAAATGCCGGGCGCGGTGGGAATATTCAACGGATTTTCGGCCGAAAAGTCACAGTGACCCGGAGTGGTTAAACCGCAAACTGACATTATCGGGAAGGGGCCGGCAATAGGCGACCTCTGAACGAGCAACCCGAGCTTCGGCCCCTGAGATTTTCCCAGGGGCATTTTTTATTGGCGACCGCACATCTGCCGCCTAAGACCCGCCGCGCTTGACCCCACCCAGCCCTCACCTTGCTAAGGGAGATGGCGCTCAGCGCCTCCGACAGAATCAGACGCGACGCCGACTGCTCCTCAGGGGCCCTCCCTAACAAGCGGACGGACCCGGCCGCAACTGCTCCTCCCCCTGAAGAGGGGAGGCCGGGAGGCGGTTCCGGCGGGAGTCGCGGAGGGCCGAGCCTCGCTCAATGCGGATGCCGCGGCGTCTCCTGCGGCACATATTCCCGCCCGAGCAGCGCGTATTCCAAGAGCTCGTCCACCGTCTCCACCGGAATGATTTTCAGACCGGTTTTCACCTGCTCCGCCAGTTCTGGAATATCTTTCTCGTTCTGCCGGGGGATCAGCACGGTTTTAATTCCCGCATTGAGCGCCGCCAGGGTTTTTTCCTTCAAACCACCAATGGGCAGTACCAGGCCGCGCAGGGTTATTTCCCCGGTCATGCCCACTTCGTGGTTGACCGGCCGGTTGGCAAAGAGCGAGGCGAGCGCCGTAAACATTGCGACCCCGGCAGAGGGACCATCCTTTGGAATCGCCCCGGCCGGCACGTGCACGTGGACATCGAACTGACCGAAGTCCTCCCGATTGATCCCCAGTTTTTCGGCGCGGCTGCGCACCAGGCTCTCTGCCGCTTTGACGGATTCCTTCATCACGTCGCCAAGTTGCCCCGTCAGCGTAAATCCACCCTTGCCCGGATAGCGGACCGCCTCTATGTGCAACACCTCGCCGCCGACGGGCGTATAGGCGAGGCCGTTCACCACCCCCGGGGCGCTCTGGCGAATTTTTTTCTCGCTCTCGAAACGCGCAGGACCCAGGGCGTCTTGCACGGCCTGCTCGTTGATCGTTGCCCGCTCTATGTCGCCCCGCGCAATGCCGGCCGCCGTGGCGCGCACTACCGAGCCGATTTCCCGCTCCAAGTTGCGCACGCCAGCCTCCCGGGTGTAACTGTTGATCACAAGTTGCAACGCCTCCGGCGTCCAAGCGCACTGCTCGGCGGTTACCCCGTTTTCCTGCAGCTGCCGCGGAATCAGGTAGCGCTCGGCTATATGACGTTTTTCATCCGGGGTGTAACCGGCGAGGCGAATCACTTCCATGCGATCGCGCAGCGGTGCCGGAATCGGTTCGATCATGTTGGCCGTGGCGATAAAAACCACCTGGGATAAATCGAAGGGCAGATCCAGGTAGCGGTCGACAAATGCTTGATTCTGGCGCGGGTCGAGCACCTCCAGCAGCGCACTCGCCGGATCGCCGCGAAAATCCGCACCGAGCTTGTCCAGCTCATCGAGCATGATCACAGGGTTGCGGGTGCCGGCGCGCCGCAGTTCTTGGATAATGCGGCCGGGCATGGCGCCTATGTAGGTGCGTCTGTGGCCGCGAATTTCCGCCTCATCCCGCGCGCCGCCGAGGGCGATGCGAATAAATTCCCGTCCGAGAGCCGAGGCAATCGACTGCCCCAGGCTGGTTTTACCCACCCCGGGAGGTCCGAGGAAACAGAGAATAGGTCCGCGCCCGCCGGGATTGAGCTTGCGCACGGCGAGGTATTCGAGAATGCGCCGCTTGATTTTCGGGATGCCGTAATGATCGCGCTCCAGGACTTCCTCCGCGCGGTGCAGGTCGAGCTGGTCTTCGCTCAGTTTCGACCAAGGCAGGCTCGCTATGGTCTCAAGGTAGTCGATGATCACCGAGTATTCGGGGCTCGATGGCGACAGCTGCTGCAGCCGGCGCAGTTCCCGATCCGCTTGCTTCTGCGCGGTCTCCGGCAATTTGGCTTCGGTTAAACGCGTCTCCAACTCCGCCACCTTGGAATCCGTCCCATCGTCCTCGCCGAGTTCCTTTTGAATCGCCCGCAGCTGCTCCCGCAGAAACGCTCGGCGTTGGGCCTCACTGAATTCGGTTTTCACATCCTCGCGCAATTTCGCTTGCAGGTCGGTGATATGCAATTGCTCGTTGAGCAATTTCTGCAAGCGGTCCACGCGCCGCACCACTTGGGTCTCCTCCAACAGCGCCTGCTTTTGTTCAAACGGCAGCGCGAGGTTGGCGGCGAGAAAATCCGTGAGCAGCCCGGTGGCCGGCACGCTGAAATTCTGCACCACGTGCTCCGCCTCTTTTGGAATCGCCTCGGAATTGCGCACCAGGCGCAAAGCGGATTCGCGCAAGTTGCGCACCGCCGCTTGCCAATACTGATCCTCCGTCGGCGGCGATGCTGACGGCAGGTGTTTAACGCGGGTCTGCAAAACCGAGCCTTTGGGAGCTATATGGTCCAACCGAACCCGCTCCTGCGCCTCGAACGCCAGCACCAAAGCGTCGCCGCGGCGCATCATCTGAATGATCCGGCCGAGGGTGCCCACCTTGTGAATATCCGCTGGGGTAATTTCCTCTATTTCCGCCTTATTGAGGGCGCTGACCACTATCTGCCGCTGGCTGGGCAGCAATTCTTCAATGGCCGAAGTCACCGCTTCGTTTTCCACCGGCAGGGTGATCACCATGCCGGGAAAAATGACCAGTTCCTTGGTGGGCAGCAACAGATAGGCCGAATTTTCATCGACCACGGCACCGCGGTTTCTGCCTTTTACTCCCTCCGATGTGTTTTCTCCATCGGCGGAATCAGCTGTAAGAAAATGATTCGACACGTCTGCCACCCTATTTCAGTTGTAAACGGATCCAAACCAGGCCCTGTTGCGCGCTTACCTCCGCCGTGGGGCCATCAATTTCCTCTGGCAGTTCTACCTCTCGCCAGAATTCTCCCTCTTCGATTTCCATCAATGTCGTGCGGTGACACTCACTGCCAGTGCGCTCGCACCGCAGCGCCGGCCAGAGGCGCACGCCGGAGACAACAACGCGGCGCCCGCCGGCGCTGATCTGCAGATCGCGCAACTCCACGCCCGCGAGTTCGACACAGATCTCGTAGTGCCGAGGGTAGCGGTAGACATTCATGCGGGGTTCCCAACCGCGCCGGCCCTGTTGCACAAAACGAAAGTGCAATGTCTGCATTTCCGTCACCAAGGTGCCCATGCGGGTCACAATGTGGTCGATACGCCGTCGCGACATGATGTAAGTACCTGCTGCATCAGATAAATCCGCTCAGTTCGGGAGTTGCCGGCCGGAATAGAACATTGGACCGCGGCAGATCCGCAAGTGATCGAGATCGAATGGTTTAATGGATGGGACCGACGGGAATTGAATTCAAGTAGTGGGTTGGGAATAAAGAAATACACGTTGGGGTTCCTGGCGTCACCCCAACCTCAGGTAATCAAAGTCCCAGTTCGCGCAGCACGGCTTCCTTGAGACCCTGACATTCCGGGCTTGAGAGTTTGCGCGGATGGGGGAAAGGCACGTTGAAAACCGCTTGGATATGGGTTGGGCGCGGGGCGAGCACTAGGATTCGATCCGCCAAAT
Organism: Marinagarivorans sp. UBA5870; assembly: GCA_002432555.1. The sequence continues at coordinate 1,968 of DJFO01000440.1, read as the reverse complement.
GGACCGCCTCCTCCACGTCGTGCGTAATTAAAATGACCGTGTGGCGCTCCTTCTCCAGGATGCGCAACAACTCCGTGCGCATGCGCAGGTTCATCAGCGCATCCAGCGCGGAAAAGGG
>DJFO01000440.1:0-1759 GCA_002432555.1 Marinagarivorans sp. UBA5870 | reverse complement strand
ACGGTTAACCAGGGAAACACCGAGCCGTGTTGCGAAATCAATATGCCGTTGGCGTTTGGCCCTTTGCGCGGCGTGCCGTCGATGATCACATGCCCAGTATCGGGTTGTTCGAAGCCGGCAACAATTTTCATCAGGGTCGATTTGCCGCAGCCGGAAGGCCCCACAAAGGCGACAAATTCACCGTCGGCCACCGTGAGGTCTATGCCGTCGACCACCGGGTTGCCGGAAAAACTTTTGTGAATCTTCTGTAAAAGGATTTTATCGGCCATAGCGCCACCTTACGGATTTCAAACCTTCCAGCAACCGCATCAGGCCGTCCAGCAAAAGCCCGATCATGCCGATGATGATCATGCCGGCAATCACCAAGTCGTAACGGTTGCCGGCGTTGCGCGAATCCATGATGAGATAACCGAGGCCCGAACGCAGGGCGATCATCTCGGCGGCGACCACCACCAGCCAAGCGACGCCCAAAGAAATTCGCATGCCGACGATCAGGTCGGGCAGCACCGCGGGGATAATCACCTGGCGCAGCAGCTTAGCGCGCGGCGCCCCGAAATTTTCCGCCGCCCGCAGATAACGTTTTTCAATGGTGTGCACTCCGGCCGCCGTCTGGACGATCATCGGGAATACGGCGGCGATAAATATCAGGAAAATCGGCGAGGCGTTGCCGACGCCGAACCAGAGAATCGCGAAGGGAATCCAGGCAATGGGTGAAATCGGCCGTAAAATTTGAAACACGGGATTTAAGGTCATATAGGCACTTTCGACCCGCCCCATCCACAGACCGAGTGGCACGGCTATGGCGACCGCCAGCAAAAATCCGGCGCCCACGCGCAGCAGCGACGAACTGATGTGCTCCCACAAAGTGCCGTCGCGCGCGAGCTCCAACGCGCCAGTGACGACTTGACCGGGCGTGGGAAAAATAACACTCCCGCTTTTTTCCACCACCAGCCACCACACCACAATCAGTAGGGCGAGTAGCACGACCGGCGGCACTACTTTGTGCATTTTCACCATGATTTTTTGGATCCCCTTTGGCCACACATATTTTTAGGTTAACAACAGGCCGAACCGCCGGCCGAGGTTTTTTATCCGCCACCACAAGCGCTGCCCCCCCAGTGTCGGTTCTGGATCCACCACCACCGTCATCTGTCCACTGGCGTGCGCGGTGCAGGCAAATTGATAATCGGAGGCGAGCTCAAAAGGTAGGCTGAAACTTTGCCCCGGCATGATAAGCGTCGGTCCAAACATTTGTGGCACCGAGTCGAGGTTGCGCAGCACCAGCCGGTCGCGCACACCGAGGGCAAGATAGATGCGGTCCGGCAAAATTCCCACCGGATCACCCGCCATGCGCTGTGCCCAGGTTCCCGCGGGAATCGCAAAAATTTCGTCGCGGGAGTCATAGGTCGGCGGGAGTACCGCGGCGAGTGCACCGGCCACTAACAGCGGCGTTACCACCGCGAGTATCCACCGCCGGCGCAATGTCGTCATGGAGCTGCCGCCGGAGTCGCCTTAGGGGAAGGCTGGTTCGCTTGACCCCATGGCTCTTGCAGCAGACTTTCCACATCGTGCGCTATATCCGCGGCGGTTTTGCCGTAGGGCACCAGCGCCCGCAATAATCCCTGGCGATCGATGAGGTAGAGATACGACGAATGGTGCACCTCATAGTTGCCGTCCCCGTGGACTTCTTTGGCCGCCAGAATTCCATAGTCTCGCCGCACGGCGGCGAGCGCCTCAGCCGTTCCGCTAAGCCCAATAA
>DJFO01000349.1 GCA_002432555.1 Marinagarivorans sp. UBA5870 | reverse complement strand
TCGATTAAGGCAGGCTGCAGCGCGCGATGTTTGGCGGGCAGCCACAGGCGCTGCTCATCCAGGGCCTGCGCTGGCAGTGCTAGCCACCAAGCCAAGCCGCTAACGTATAGTCTGGATTTGGCCAAAGACCATAGCATGGAAGGTAAACCCCATCAGGACCAGTAGTTTGTCTTCGTCTCCATCGTGGAACTCCACTCCGTAGATAAAGCTTCCTTCGCGGGCTGTGCGCGCCCGTATCAGCGCGGCAATTTGCAAGGTTCGTTGAAGCCGACCGACTTGGAATTTCCCTTTTATCTCGATTTCATGACCTGTCGTACCGAGCTCCTCAAACATCTCGATCCGCGCACCCGTCACGCTTATGTCGATTATTTTTCCGGCGACACCAAAATAACGTTTTTCGCTGAGGTTGGAGGCGAGCACCGGCAAAGTGACATCGACTCGGAAAGCGCCGCGGACTTGCTTAAACTTGATGTCTCGCGGGTAGTCCAGATAGACCATGATGACCGGAATTTCACTGATAAAAAGCACTGTGGTGGGGAACAGGGCTATGCCGCCCGCCAGCTTTACTCGTACGACCACTCGTTGGCCTTCCGCAAGACGAGGTAAGACCCCGGTACTGGAAGGGGGGCCTATGATGATGCATTCATTCCTCAGACAACCGACAAGCTCCACGGGAACGACCGAATCCTTGTCCGCGACCTTAGGCAACAGATCGAGTTCTTGTCCGAATCGCAGACCCAGTTCGTTAAAAGTGAAAAGTTTTACCTCGTCTGACATACCGCCTTCGGCAACAGGATAGCATCGGGACCCGTCTTGGACCGGTCCCTTATGGTGGAGACGCTCCTATTAAGGATAGACACTCACACGGATAGCGGGCAGAAAATCATGAGCCCGGCGGTGGATCATCTTCGTTGGTGAAAGCGATATTCCATTTAATCAGCAGCTCGGCGAGCCGCCGCGCCTGGGAATCGAGGCTGAAAAGCTCTTCCAAGGTGTCACGCCGGCCGGAAAACAGCGACACCTTGCGATGGCTCTCGGTAAAGCTGCAGTCGGGAAATTGCGTTCTATAAACCTCCAGCTTCCACCTCAGGTTGTGAACCATACTGCGATAGAACAACAATTTCACAGGAAGATTGATACAACCGAGATCCGCAGGTTCGCCGAAAATGGAAAAATCCGTGCGCAAGACCAAACTCCGCCGCGCTTTGACATCGGTGATGACCGTTGCGGATCGGGGATAGTCCATCAACATGGCAACGTCACCGAAGACTTCGCCAGGTGTAATGGTATTGACTCGCCGCACCGACCGTCCGCCGGCGTAAACTACCAGCTGACCCTTTAAGAGGAAATACAGCCAGGTATCTACCTGGCCGGCCTCTATCACAACTTCCCCCGGCTTCACGTCCAGCAATTGCGAGTAACGCAGCAAAATCTCAAACTGTCCGCGATCAAGCAGATAGACCTGCTTGAGCAACGCCACCCCATTCAGCAGTTCTTCCACCGTGCGTTGGGAGGACAGATGCAGAGCATATATATCCATTGAGATCTGATCTCCAGCAGCAAATAAACTGCCTGCTCTTTCGCTTCGAACTGGCGAACTCTGAAACCGTTTAAGAATCTCAAGGGCTTCGGCTGAACCACCGTGAGCGGCGGGCAGACTAGCCTAATCCCTTGAACTCCGGCGATTAGCATGTACAGTTAAAGAATGAATTATAGTATTACCTCTGGCGCCGAAATTAGAAAATTTCGCCCGCCACGGACCGGATGCCCATTGTTATATCTAGACGAGAGCAACCAATGACAGTCTATCTTCGCCAAGTCGCTTTCAGCTGCTTTTTTCTGTTGTTCGCGACTATGGCAGCACAGGCCGCGCCCACCATCAACGGCATGGCGCTGCACTCCCAGTTGGGCAAGGAGCAGTTTATCGCCGCTGTTTATGCGGGCACACCGACTACCGTAGCTCGAGATCTGCTGACGGCAGACGAAGATAAAGTAATGGAGATCCGCGTGCTGACGGACAACCTCTACGCGCGCCGCTTCCAACGCATGTGGATCGAGGGTATCGCGATCAATGCCGGTGCTGCCGAAATGGAAAAGCATGCACAGCACCTGGCGGATTTCAGCAATATGCTGCGTCTCAAATTGACCACCGGCGACATATTGCGCCTTGAGCGGCACACTGGGCAGAACCTTACCCGACTGCTGGTGGATGGTAAACTCCTGGGCACCATTCCGGACGCGCGCTTTTTCGATCTCCTCTTGCGCACTTGGGTAGGACCTGTGCCCCTCTCCTCCAGCTTTAAGGAAGGCCTATTGGCGGGGGGTAAAGTGGATGCTGAGTTGGCGCGGCGTTTTGATGGGGCCCAGCCCACGGCTGAACGTATAGCGGAGGTGGCTGCCGCACTGCAAACACCTCGCCCAACTAAGGAACCCGCGGCGCCTGGTGGGGTGGCCGCAAGATCCGACGCCGATGATCCAGCGTCGGCGGCAGTAGCAGCAAAGCCCCCAACCGCGGTTGCGTCACCCAAGGACGATTCCCCGACTGTCGCAACAGCTTCGAAGCCGCCGTCAGAAGAGCTGTTGACGGCCGAATCCCTTTTCAGGGATGAGGAGATCTTTGCTGAGGAAGAAAAAGAAGCCTATGCATTCACTGCCGAAAATCTCCTCAGCGAACAAATCTACATCGCTAAATTGACCAAGTGGACGGGAAATTTCGTGAAATATCCTCGAGCCGCCCTGCGCAGCGGACAGCAGGGCACGGTGCGCATCACGGTTACGGTACAGCGGGACGGCCGCATCAAAGACGTGCAGCTGCTGGAAAAGTCCGAACACGAGTCCCTCAATAAAGCCGCAACCCGAGCGGTGAAAAGTGCGAGCCCTTATCCGGCCGTCCCAGAGGAAATACCCGGGGAACAGTTTCTCTTCACGGTTCCCGTTGTATTCAAGCTCGATTGACGCGGGCTGCCCTGATCGCCATTGAAACACCGGCAAGCCCCGGACGTTGGCGGAACGGGTTTGAACGGATTCAGTTGAGCAGCTTTAATCGGTCTAAAATGGTGCGTCTTATTTCGTTCAGTTCCAATGAAGACAGTCGTGGCATATTACTCAGAGAAATCGCGTGCAGGTGCAAACAGGGCGTTCGCGCGTCGAGCTCACGCAAATCGCCCTTCACCAGAATCGGCAACAGCGGCAAATTGGTCGGCCGCCGCTGATTGATCATCCGAAATCCTACCTGCAGCGGTACTGTGCGGAAGGGGCTATCTGGGCTTTTGACAGGAATCCGCAGCAGAAGCTGGCCGGACTGGCCAGGCACTATATAGAGTCCCGTCGCTTTGACAGCGGACTCGGGAATGCCTTGGAAAATGTCGTGATGCGCATAGGGGTTCGGCAAAATCACCAAGCGACTATTTTCTTCTGCCGGCATGAAAATGTTGTAGTTGGTGTAAAGTTGCTGCACCGAACCAGAGAACACGCAGAGCTTGTTTTCGAAGTTGAGCACGAACTCGTGGGCGCGTTTGCGCTGCTTGAAGGCCTCTAAGTCCCAGATTAGGTCCTTGTTTTGGTCCTTCTTGCCTACGTCGATACTATTAAGATCTTCAAACATGGAACGAAAGCCGCCTGTCTTCATCGTCAGCCGGGTGGAGGTTGGAGCCTCTGCGCACCCTTGTTGAAGTTTAGACGAGATTGGCCGCCTTTCTGCGGAACTTGCCAAGGCCCTTCTGTGGAACTCGCCGAGGTTAAGCGCAGCCCTGTCTACCAGGGCAACACCTCACCATTGGAATGCCAAAAAGTGCCAGTATTGTCGAGATTCAACGCATCGATTCGCGCGATCAGTCGCTGGGCGGCCAGCTCAGGGCTGATGTCCCCACCGAAGTTGACCATGCCGGTCTGCACATAACCAGGATGCAAAAGAGCAACGGCAATACCGCGGGGCTTGAGATCGTGCGCCAATGACACGCCTGCCATATTCAAAGCGGCTTTGGACATTCGATATCCGTAGCGGCCGCCGGATGTATTGTCCGCTATGGATCCCATGCGGCTGGTAATCAATGCGATTTTTGCCCCGGAATGGAGACGGTCCAACAAAACCTCCGTCACTTGCAACGGACCTAAGGCGTTTACCTGAAACTGTTCCGCAATCGTAGCGTAGTTGATGTGGCCAAGGCGTTCATCACGCAAGATGCCCGCGTTGTTGATTAAGACATCAATTGCCGTGCCGGAAAATGCCTGCCGCAGCCTGGATGCCCAATCGGGCGCCGCGAGATCGACCCCATCAACGACGTCCGCGCCGGTCGCCGCCAACTCGGACGAATTGCTACGGCAGATACCTATGACTCGGTCGCCTCGCTGCCGGAATTGTTTAACAAAAGCGAGGCCTATGCCGCGATTGGCTCCCGTAATAACGATTGTCTTGGTCATTAGACTGCCTCCAAAAAAATGGGCCTGCATCAAAACTACCACAATTTCGGGGGGCCCGAAGGGATCATTCCGTTGAAGTGCTTTCTCTGAAAAAAACTTCGATCTCCTCCAAACTGAACCCTCTGTAGCGGAGGAAGCGGATTTGTTTATTTTTTTCGCGCATATCCTGCGGCAGTTCGGCGAACTTTTTCTCCCAGGCGCGCCGGATCCGCCCGCGCGAGGAATCGCCAGTCGTGTAGGGCGCCAATACTTCGGTTATCACCGCGGTACTTAATCCGCGCCCCTGCAACTCGCGACTCAGCCGTTGCAAGCCAAATCCTCTGGCCAGTCGGGCCCGAACGTAGGCCTCGCCGAACCGCCGGTCCGATTGAAAGCCATCAGCCTCTAGTCTCGCCATTAGAGTTTCGATAGCGGTTTTGGCCGAGGGAAAGCGAACCAGCAGTTTGCCACTCAATTCGTGCCGCGAATGCTCACGGCGGGCGAGTAAACGCAGAGACGCTCGATAAATCTGTTCTTCGAGGCTCAACCCGGGCATGCCACCAGCCTAAGAGGGGGAGAAAGGAGTCGCGTGAATACGACTCCCCATCAAGGTCACGCTTATTCGGTTACATCTTCTTCGACATATTTCGACGTGGTCACGGTTTTGCCACCAGGGGCCAGCAGTTCTTCCTTGATACGCACTTCCAGAGCCTGCGCTATCGCGGGATTATCGCGCAAGTATTGAATAGCATTCTGCTTACCCTGGCCGATTTTGTCGCCCTGGTAACTGTACCAAGCGCCGGCCTTGTCGATCATACCGAGCTTGACTCCGTAATCCACGATCTCACCCATTCGGTTAATACCCTGACCGTACAGGATTTGGAATTCGGTTTGTTTGAAAGGCGGGGCGACCTTATTTTTAACCACTTTGACGCGAGTCTCGGAGCCAATAACCTCCTCCCCTTCCTTCACCGATCCGATACGGCGAATATCCAAGCGCACGGAGGAATAAAACTTGAGAGCGTTCCCACCGGTAGTGGTCTCCGGGTTGCCGAACATCNNCCGATCTTCATGCGGATCTGGTTGATGAAGATCACCAGGCAGTTAGCATTTTTGATATTGCCCGTGATTTTGCGCAGGGCTTGCGACATCAACCGCGCCTGCAGACCCACGTGATGATCGCCCATATCCCCTTCGATCTCTGCCTTGGGCGTCAAAGCGGCAACCGAGTCGACGACGAGCACATCGATAGCGCCGGAGCGTACGAGCATGTCCGCAACTTCCAGGGCTTGTTCCCCGGTATCCGGCTGAGACACGATCAGATCGTCGACATTGACCCCGAGTTTCTCCGCATAGATCGGGTCGAGAGCGTGCTCAGCGTCCACGAAGGCGCAGGTTCCACCATTGCGCTGGGCTTCGGCTATAACCTGCAACGTGAGCGTCGTTTTACCGGATGACTCCGGGCCGTAGATCTCGACGANNAAGGCGACGTCCAGCCCGAGCGAGCCGGTGGAAATGCAGGGAATCGCGGTTCGTTCGACATCTCCCATGCGCATAACCGTGCCTTTGCCAAATTGCCGCTCAATCTGAGTCAATGCCGCCTGTAAAGCTTTTTCTTTATTTGTGTCCATCAACCTGCACCCCTTAACCTGAAAAAAACACATACCTGAACAAGATACTGATCGCTCGAGCCGACACGCTCCCCCATTTCTCGATTCCAACGACTCCAGTCGGGTCGCGGAAATGGATCGCACAGCGGGTCGCACCCTCATCGTCAATTACCCGCAAAGCATAAACCAACACTACTGTACAAGCAAACAGTTAATGTGTTTTTGTACAGTGCTGGCGCACCAGGACGACAAGNNCGCCATACCGCCCGGGTGCAACCAGGCTAACCAAACGGTACCGACGGGTTTTTCTCTGCTGCCGCCCGCCGGCCCGGCAATGCCGCTCACCGCCACGGCAAACTCGGCCTGCGCCGCGCCGGCGGCTCCTGCAGCCATGGCACATACCACCTCTCGGCTCACCGCCCCATGCGCCTGCAGAAGTTGCGCGGGAACCTTCAGCAAACGTTGTTTGGCCTCGTTGCTGTAGGTGACGAAGCCGCAATCAAACCAAGCGGAAGCACCAGGGATCGCCGTGATTGCCTGGGCTATGCCGCCACCCGTACAGGATTCCGCCGCCGTCACTTTCGCCCCGCCGGTACGCAGGAAAAGCCCGAGTTGTTGCGCTGTGTCATAAATCGAATCGGTCATGCCGGGCAACTTAAGTCAAGGGCGTTCGCAGCGCAAGGGTCGCCGGTCGTTCTGCTACAATGCCCGCCTTTTTCGCAAACTATGGCCAGACGACCTATGGCGCAGTCGAGCAGTAATCTCGAGCAACACACTCCCATGATGCAGCAGTACCTGCGGATCAAAGCCCAGCATCCTAATGAGCTTGTGTTCTATCGTATGGGAGATTTTTACGAGCTGTTCTTTGACGACGCCAAAACCGCCGCCCGGTTACTGGATGTCACGCTCACGGCGCGCGGCAAAAGCGCCGGCGACCCCATTCCCATGGCCGGAGTACCTTTCCACGCGGCCGAAGCCTATCTTGCCAAGCTGGTGCGCCAGGGGGTGTCGGTCGCTATATGCGAGCAGATCGGTGATCCCGCCACCAGCAAGGGGCCGGTAGAGCGCAAAGTAGTCAGGGTGGTGACCCCAGGCACCGTGAGCGACGAAGCCCTGCTGGATGCGGGGCGGGATAACCTGCTGGTGGCCGTCGCGCAGGTGGAAGGGTCATTCGGCATCGCTAGCCTCGATATGGGCAGCGGTCGGTTTGCCGTGTTGGAAGTGGGAAGTGCAACAGAGCTGCAGAGCGAGTTGGAACGGCTGCATCCAGCGGAACTGCTGCTACCAGAAACCCTGGTTTTACCGGGGCAGTTAATGCTGCGTGGTGTGCGCAGGCGCCCGGAGTGGGAGTTCGATTGCGAGACGGGTCGCCGACTGATCACCGCGCACTTCGGCACCAAAGACCTTATCGGCTTCGGTTGCGATCATATGGTGGCCGGTATAGCGGCGGCGGCTTGCCTGTACGGATACGCCAAGGAAACCCAGCGGACCAACCTTTCCCATCTGTTGGTGCCGGTAGTAGAACACCTGGACGAGACCGTGGCGATGGACAGCGCGACACGGAAGAATCTCGAACTGGATACGAATTTGCTCGGGGCGGAAGAAAATACCCTCTACGCCGTGCTCAACACAACGACTACCGCCATGGGCAGTCGACTGCTGCGGCGCTGGCTGCACCGCCCGCTGCGCAATTTGGAAAAGCTGCTGGCACGTCAGGAAGCCATAGCCGCACTGTTGCAGGACTACAGCTTCGAAACCTGCCGCAAGCTGCTCAAGCTGATCGGCGATATGGAGCGCATTCTCGGACGCGTTGCCCTGCGATCTGCCCGCCCGCGCGATCTCTCCCGCCTCGGCGCTTCCCTGGCGGTATTACCGCAATTGCAGCCGCTGCTGGCACAGGTGGAGTCGCCGCACGTCCAGTTTCTCGCCCGCCGGGCGCGAGAATTTCCGCAGCTACTGGAGCTGTTGCAAAAGGCGCTGGTGGATAACCCGCCAGTCGTGATTCGCGAAGGGGGCGTCATCGCCGACGGTTACGACGCCGAATTGGATGAGTTGCGCAATCTGAGCAACAACGCGGGGGATTTTCTGCTGCGCCTGGAAACCCAGGAGCGCGCCCGCACCGGGATCAGTACATTGAAGGTCGGCTATAACCGTATTCACGGTTATTACATCGAAATCAGCCGCGGCCAAGCGGATAAAGCACCGGCGGATTACCTGCGCCGCCAGACCCTCAAAAACGCCGAGCGCTTTATCACCCCCGAGCTCAAGACCTTCGAAGATAAGGCGCTGTCGGCCCAGAGTCGCGCGCTCAGCCGGGAAAAAGCCCTTTATGACGCGCTGGTGGAACGGGTCAATGAAGAACTGCAGGAATTGCAGGGCAGCGCGGCCGCCGTCAGCGAATTAGATGTTCTGACGACCCTGGCCGAGCGCGCCGATCAGCTGAACTACTGTCGCCCCCACTTGGTGAATGAACCGGGAATTCATATTACCGAAGGGCGCCATCCGGTTGTGGAGCGGGTGTTGACCACCCCGTTTGTGCCCAACCACTTGGAACTGAATCAGCAGCGCCGAATGCTGATCATCACCGGTCCCAACATGGGCGGTAAATCGACTTACATGCGGCAGACGGCGCTGATAGTGCTGCTCGCGCAGATCGGCAGTTTTGTCCCCGCGAGCAGCTGCCGGATTGGCTTGGTAGATCGAATTTTTACCCGGATCGGCTCGTCCGACGACCTGGCGGGTGGACGCTCGACCTTCATGGTGGAAATGACNNCGCGGCACCAGCACTTACGACGGCCTCTCACTCGCCTGGGCGTGCGCCGAACATCTTGCACGCCAAGTTAAGGCATTCACGCTGTTCGCCACTCATTATTTCGAGATTACCGCATTGCCCGAAACCATACCGGTCATGGCCAATGTTCACCTGGATGCGACCGAGCATCAGGACAACATAGTGTTTTTGCATAACATCCGTCAGGGGCCCGCCAGCAAAAGTTATGGGCTTCAGGTTGCCAAACTGGCGGGGATTCCGGGGGCGGTGCTCGAGTCGGCCAAACAGCAACTGGCGTTACTGGAACGCAGCGGCAAAAAGCTNNCCACTGACACGCTCGCGCCGCCGGCGGGAGCGGCAAAGTCGCGCGCGCCCACAACGATTCAACCGGACATGTTCGCTAAGCCCGCGCCGAGCGATGTGGAAAAGCATTTAATGAAAGTGTCCGTGGATCACGTAACACCGCTCGCCGCGCTCCAGCTTCTGTATGAGTTGAAAGCGCTACTCAAGGAATAACGCATAGCGGATTTGCCGGATATGATTTCCGCCAACTCCTGTTAAAATGCCGCGCTCGGTTTTGGAGCTTGGTCAACGCAAGAGGTTGAATTCACATGACATTCGTAGTGGGCGATA
>DJFO01000351.1 GCA_002432555.1 Marinagarivorans sp. UBA5870 | reverse complement strand
ATGGCGTCCAAGTCGCCCGACAGGCTACGCTGGATTTCGCTGGTATCGGACAGAGATTCCTCGAGGCCTTCCGTATGCGCAACGGCCTCACTGGGGGGTGTGATTTCAGTCTGGCAAACCGCGCGCACCAGCTCGTGCAGCGAGGCGACCTCGGTCGCGAGTGGCCGGCGACCCGTAAGCACGCGAAAATACAGCAGCCCCGCTTGATAGATATCGGTGGCCACGGTAATTGGTTGATTGAGGATCTGCTCCGGCGCGCAGTAACTCGGTGTAAGCAACTGCAGATGAGTTGCGGTTTCCTCCAGGGCAAGGCCTGCGTCCAGTAGTTTAGCGATGCTGAAATCGAGCAGCTTCACTTGTCCGCCGGCCGTCACTAATATGTTGGAAGGCTTAATGTCCCGGTGCACGATCAGGTTCTGGTGAGAGAACGCCAATGCCTCCAACACCTGGTCGAGAATCAACAGGCGTGCTGGCAGAGATAAAGCTCTGCGTGAGCAGTATTCCGTAATGGGTTCCCCGTCGATCAGTTCCATGATCAGAAAGGGGAGACCCTGCTCGGTAATTCCTGCGTCCATTAACTGGGTGATATTGGGATGGTTCAGTTTCGCCAGCGCCTGCTGCTCGCGGCGGAAGCGCTCCACGGCAGTGACACTGACCTGCGTCAGAATCTTGATGGCGACCGTGTGGACGTAATCCCCCTGCGTTCGATGGGCCCGATAAACCACTCCCATCCCGCCGCGACCGATTTCGTCCACTAGCGTATAGGCGCCGACGCGCTGCCCATTAGGCGTGAAGGATTGAGCGGCAGGGTTTAATGCGAGTTGGTCAAGCAAGGTGCCGGCGAGCTGTAGTGCATTCTGATCCAGCAGGCCTGCGCCGGCCTCGCATTTAGCCAAAAGTTCGCTTATATCTGCCACCAAAGTTGCGTCGCCGGCGCAGTGTTTGCGGAGTTCATCCAGGCGCTGATGTTCCGGCAACTCCAGCAGCTCGTCTAGAATGGCATCGATGCGTTGCCACCGATGTGGATCCAGATTCATAAGGCTCTTTTGATGTTCTCGGAGTCGGGCACGGACCCAAGGTCCGTATTTTCGATTATCTGGTTGAGCAAGGCCTTGGCTTTGCTCCAGTTGCGTCGCACTGTGCGTTCAGTGCATCCACTCGCCAGTGCAACCTCGGCCTCACTCATACCTGCAAAGAAGCGCATTTCAACCAATCGAGTCAGTTCGGGCGCAAAGGTCGTGAGTACCCGGAGCGATTTGTCGACTGTCAACAATGTATCCATATGGTACTCATCGGCGAGCAGCTCTTCGTTGAGGGTCACCTTCTGCCATGCGCCACCGCGCTTTTGCGCCACCTTCTGCTCAATGTGATTGATGATGATCTGCCGCATGGCGACCGCGCACAGCGCAAAAAAGTGAGCGCGATTTTCGGCGGACACCTCTTCGCTCCGCATTAGTTTAAGGTACACCTCGTGCACCAGGGCTGTGGCATTGATAGTGTCGGCGTTCCTGAACTTTTGCTTCTGCCGCCGCGCGATTTGCTTGAGCTGGTCGTAAACGAGGGGGAACAAGGTGTCGAAAGCGCCGTCAGAACCTGCTTTCACGCCGATGAGAAGATCAGAAATAGTAGAGTCCGTTGACATAAGTCCACCTGATGATCCGTTGCCCGACACCCGTGGGTCTGTGTGTTGGCGCGATCTTAAACACTTCCTCGATTACTCTCAATCCAAAGGCTAAGCGGCTAAAAAGTCCATTAACAAATTGCTTAGCGCGTTCTACCAGCTGTGCCAACTGACGCACCATTCCGAGTCCTGGAAGAGGATAGCCCTAGGTGCACGAAAAATGCGTAAAGACCATGTCCGCTTCCTTTCTGCGTTCCGGTAATAGCGTATAGGTGCTGAAATCAGACTTATGGGAGGCACCTGTAAGGGTACATTTTCAGGTCACCGAAACCGGATCTACGTTATGCAATGGACAACTCGCTGGAGTACGTCCCTAACTTGTTCATTAGGTGGATCCTCTTTGAGCTTCGCTGAACCAAGCGGGCAGATCGCCTTTTTCCAGGCGGAGCCCGGCCAAAAGCAAAGGAGGGAATTGTGACTTCGATCACATTGCACTATGGCGCGGACAGAAGTGAGGACAGCAAGGGGGTCGTGGCGAACTCGAGATTGGCCACCTCGTCGCCAAAGAGTGTTGGCTCGGCGGTACGCCTGGCAATAAAACCGGGTCGGGTTCGGCAGGCAATTGAGCGTGTTAACCGATATATCGATGGCGCCCTAAGCGAGCCTTTAACTTTAGAAATCTTAGGGCAGGTAGCATGCATGAGCACCTGTCATTTCTCGAGGGTGTTTAAGCAAGAGATGGGCGTCTCAGTTACCTACTATATAAAATTGCGGCGCGTGGAGGAAGCGTGTCGGCTCTTGGACGAGACAGGGGAAAGCTTGACCCGTATCGCTCTTAGTGTCGGTTACTCCTATAGTCATTTTATCCAAGCTTTTCGTGATGTCACTGGAGTAACCCCAAAAGGCTATCGGCGTCGTCAAAAGCAGGCCTCGGACCGGCAACCGGGCTAGCGCCATACTACCTGGTCGCCTAGTCTCTCGTCGGTGGCCCAGAGCGGTCGAGAAATCCATTTTTTCGGTCCTGCACTGGCGCCCGCCGACTTGTACACTTTATACGGTGGCTGAGGAATTTTATCGTTCAATCATACCCATTTGCACGGCTACGTCTGCCTCAGATTTTAGTTCACTCAGATCCTTGCCGGCATCTGTGAAATAAAGCAGTGTCCGCCCGTCGGGATCTTCCACGGTAAAACCTTGCCCCATAAAGGGCGGCTCGCCGAATAGCTTAGTAGCTTCGACTTTTCCCCCGCTGGCATGGCTGAGGATCGCCCGACAATAACCTTCCCCGCAATGGAGACCGTCTAGATTTACACCTGGTAATTTGACCGATACGGCTGACGCAACTTGGTTGCTGGTAGCCTTCGCCATTTCGGCATCCCCAGCATTGATTTCCATGGATTTTTCCAGCCAATCGGCAAATCCATTTTCCGTAAGCTCCACATCACCATTACTTTTATGATCTTGGAATGAGGAATCCACCGGAGAAGTCGTATTTGCCCGGGCTTCTATATCGCTCATTCGCTTAGTTATCAGATCGACTTTACCCGAGAGTTTTTCGATTACCTGTGCATGCTCCACTTGAATCGATCGGAGTTGGTCAGAGATATTTCCGAGATGCGCCGGGACGCTACTTTCAGTGTCCGTTTTACCGCCAGATTCAGACGGAAGGTTCGCGATCGGCGCCGAACGTACATTTGCCTGATTTAACGCGTAGACGCTCAAGGAGACAGCCAGTATGAGCGCTCCGGAGTTCAATAATGCGCTAACTTTCATGAAGTACATCCTTTGATAGTTTCGTTGAATTGACTTGGTGATCGAAGACCCTGCCACTTTAAAAATGTGTGGCTGGTTCTACCCNNTCTATAGGATCAATTGTCGTAGCAGGTAGCAACGCACGCTACATCCGCGTCGCTGCTTTTGCCAAGATTTGCGTCCAAAATCCAGACAGTACCTTGTCGGTATACGGAGCAGGCTGCATGCTCGTCGCCAGTGTCCGTGTCCTCAATTTGCACTTTACTCAAATAGCAGAAATGGTTAGCGTGAGGAGGCAACACTGTGGTAGTACTGCCGGCCGTGTTGGTTCGCGCGACTGACCAGACACTGTCAAATGTGACGGCGTAAGCTGAAATGGAAGAAAGTATCAGGCCAGCTACGGTTAAACCTTTGAGTACAAATTTTTTCATAGACTTCTCCTTATTAAACTTAGCAGATTGATATTTGCCAGCGTTCTGGCCAGGCCATAATATGAAATTCGGCAATGACGTTTCATCGAGCGTTTGCGGAAAAATATCGACGTTTTGCGCTGTAGCTGTCTGCTGTTCCGCTTATTAAGAGAGCCGACGGCTCGTCCGCTGGATATAGAATTCAGACGGCAGCAAATTCGAGCCGCGACAATTGGATAGATACCCGCTATCTCATCCCTAGCTACGGGCTCTCACAGACAAATATTAATCGGGGGGTTGCGCACAGGACGCCAAACTCCTCGCCGCCCCACTGGCCTACATGGTAGCCCATGCAAGCGGATGGCGCCCTGAGCTTCGATCCTCGGCTTCATTAAC
>DJFO01000195.1 GCA_002432555.1 Marinagarivorans sp. UBA5870 | reverse complement strand
GGCTGTTATCACGGCCACTCGGATTCTCTCCTGGTAAAAGCGGGGTCCGGAGCGCTCACGTTCGGCGTGCCCAGCTCACCGGGCGTCCCGGCCAGCCTTGCGGAACACACACTTACCGTCCGCTACAACGACGCGGATCAAGTGCGCGAAACGTTCCGGGCGCTTGGCGAACAGATCGCCTGCATCATCGTCGAGNNGCCCGTCGCCGGCAACATGAACTGTATACCTCCTGAGCCCGGTTTCTTGGAAGCCCTGCGGGAGGTGTGTGACCAGAGCGGCGCGCTCTTGATTTTTGACGAAGTCATGACCGGCTTTCGGCTTGGGCTGGCAGGGGCACAGGGGTATTATAAAATTCGCCCCGACCTCACGACACTTGGCAAGGTCATNNTTCGGCGGACGCCGGGATATTATGAGCCACATAGCGCCCCTGGGACCTGTTTACCAGGCGGGGACTTTATCCGGCAACCCCGTGGCCATGGCGGCCGGGCTCGCCACTGTTCAAAAAATTCAGGCGGTGAATTTCTACCCGCCCCTCTTCGATCGCACGACACGCCTGGTGGAAGGATTGCGGCAGGCCGCGATTGAAGCCGGCATTCCTTTTACCACCAACCACGTGGGGACAATGTGGGGCGGGTTTTTCACGGATGTCAGCAAGGTAAGCAATTTTGAGCAAGTGATGGCCTGTGATATTCCCCGTTTCAATCGCTTCTTCCACGGCATGCTGCAGGCAGGCGTCAATCTCGCACCGGCCTCCTATGAGGCGGCATTCATGTCCGCCGCGCACACGGAGGAGGATATTGAATTTACGGTGGCGGCGGCGCGGGGCGTATTCAAAACCCTGTAAGGCCCGATGGCCTCTGCGCCGGCGCGGGCAGAAGGGTCACCTGTTCAACAACCAATGAACAACCGGATTACAGCCAGCTGTTCAACATGATCCCGAAACCAATGCGGGTGGTTTTGTGATCGTAATCGAGAAGGGATTCTCCGTATCCGTGGAAAAGCTGGACGTAACCGCGTTTGGTCTTGCCAAAAGGATAACTGTAAGCCAGTTCAACCGCGCCCCGGTTGTCGCTGCGCAAGTTGTTGCGCAGCATTAGGCTCAGGTCGTTGTCACCATAACGGCGGAATCCCCGCAATTCAAAATAGCCCAAATAGTCGTCAATATCGGGATTGTCATCGCCGGAGCGGTCGTCCGGGCTCGACTTTTGGTTCTCTGGAATTCGCCACCAGGGCTTGAGGCTCCAGTAATATTTTTCAAATTCGAGCGTCGCCTTGGCATAAACCCTATGCCAGCTCCGCGATTGAACTCCCGAGCGGCCGTTGCTCTGGTGCGACGCCCCAACGCTCACGACAGGAATTTCCGCTCCGAACAAATGTAGATTCGTCGTAAACGCCAAAAACAATTCCGGTTCATGATTGGTTTCGCGGAAAGGGCTCGACTGGCTGGTGTTGTACGCCTGCCAGAAGGACCTCGCGGTATAGGCGAAATAGATAAATCCATTGTCACCCCACAATGGAGTTTCGTTGATGCCCGCTTTAAAGCTCACCTGGAACTCGATTTCGGTGTGCTGGAAATGGTGGTCGGAATCGGCAAAGGGTTCTTTATTGATGTGGGAGCTGTGGGTGAATGGCAAGACGTAATTGATATTGTGCGGGGTTATGGCAAAACCGCTCTGCAGC
Organism: Marinagarivorans sp. UBA5870; assembly: GCA_002432555.1. The sequence continues at coordinate 6,971 of DJFO01000195.1, read as the reverse complement.
AGGCTAAGTTCTTGCCTGATTCGCGCACGCACCAGATTTTCCTCCACCGCCGGGTTGGGTACCGCGGGTGCTGAGGGTGGCTCGTCGGCCACCACCGTGTCGGCGGTAGCCAGATCGAACCAAAGTGGCAGCAGGAAGCCCGCCGCCCTAAACAGTCTGCGCATTGTCGAGCCCTTCCTGCGCCCGCAAGTCGACAGTCAGTTTCCCAGCCGACAAAATCTCCCGCTCGTGCTCCGGCTCGCGCCAGGTTTCCTGCAAAGCGGCCTGATACCACTCGCGCATCGCCGGCAGTGCCAGCAGGCGCTCAGCGTAAAGCGCTGGCGCCTCCGCGAGGGGCAGTTGATAGGTCTGCGCGCGAAAGACCACGGGAGCATAAAACGCATCGACGGCGGTGAATTGTGCCCCGGCCAGGAACGGTCCACCAAACTTTTCCAGTCCCTCACTCCACAGCTCGTTGATGCGCGCGAGGTCGCGCTGTAACAACGGCGAGAGTTCGTGAAGTGCCACACGCACGCCACAGCTCATGCTGCACTGGCTGCGCAGAGCGGCAAAACCCGAGTGCATTTCCGCGGCGGCACAACGCGCCCAAGTCCGCGCGCGCGCATCGGTAGGCCAGACCCCGGGATGTCGTTCTGCCAGGTATTCCACTATGGCAAGGGAATCCCATACAAGGGTGTCGCCATCGTGGAGACAAGGCACTTTACCGTTAGGCGCGAACCGGCGAAAGGTATCCCACACGTGCTCAGCCGGAAATAAATGCAGATTTTCCTCGAAAGGAATATCAAGTGCCTTCAGCAATACCCAGGGGCGCAGCGACCAGGACGAGTAATTCTTGTTGGCGATGTGCAGGCGATACATAAGCAGATCCCGTTTGAGCGCAGAAAAGACGCCGTATTAAAACGTGGACCCGCGGGAGGAGCAAGCAAAATAACAATCGTTCGGCGACGAATATTTAACAGGTTGGCGAGGCGCCCTATTCCTGATACTGCGACAGCAACTGTTCGATTTGCTGGCGGGCATCATCCGACATATCCATGATCTGAAAGCCCGCCCAGATTTGGTCGCCGGTACCGGTCTCGCTGATCCAGAGACACTCGGCGCCGAGAGTGATGGGCTTGCGGCCGGAATTGATTTCGAAAGCGACTTGGTAGAGATGGTCCTCTTTGAGACCGCCGTCGCTGATCACCATGAAACCTTCATCGTGAACATTAGCGAGAGTGCCAAGCTCGACGCCCGATACGGTGTCGCGCACGCAGATTTCCTCATCGACTGGGATGCGGACCTGGCTTCTTTTTTCACTGCCACTACCACTGCTGAGATTATTGCGGGTCATGGTTTGCGCCTCCGGTTTGGGCTTCAGCTTGAGCGTTGAGTTTCTGGAAGATGTTTTCCAACGCCCGTTCGAAAAAGGGTTTTGAGCTTCCCGCTATAATTTTAGCCCGTTTTGCCATCATTTCCCGGGCGATTTCGAGCCCCGACATCATAGCCACCTTTTTACCCATCTGGTCCACGAGCATATAGTGAGAGGTGCGCGCGTTGTACCAGGCGATTTTCAAGCGTTTTCCACTCTCAAACTCGAACCAGGTGCCGAACTCGATCAGCTTGAGGTTTTCGACGATTTTTTCTTCTTCTTTCGAAATGTCCGTCGCTTCCGCCGGAGCCTGACCGGCTTTCTCGGCGGCGATTTTTTCCAGTTTGTCGCGCATGGGAGCCGGGGCGGGTTCCGCCTTCTTGCTCTGTTGGGCCATTTCAATAAGCGCGGAAATCGCTTCGAGCAGCTTTTTCCCTTTGATCTGATCGTAGCCGATGGTCTCGAAACCGGCCTCCATATCGCGCAACAGAAGCGGCGCCAGTTCCAACTGGCGAGCTATGTCCCCATCGTCCACCTTGGGCTCGATGATCCACAGGAGGTCGTCCACAACCGCTAAGGCGTTGGCCCATTTATCAGATTTTTCACCATACCTGAGCAGGGCGAAGGACAGGTAATCCGACCAAGGTTGCAGCGCGAATAAAAGGACCGCCGACGGCAACTCTCGATCATCGGTGCGCCGGCGAACTTCGTCGTTCACCCGCAGTTTGACCTCCCGCAGCCGCTCCTCACCCTGAGCCTTTTCCGCCGCGCGCCGTTCCATGAGTTCCTGACGGCGGATGATATTCTTCGTGTAGTTATTAAATTCAAGCAGAAGTTCGGTAATGACCCGAACATCGTTTTTGAAATCGCGCAGGACCCGATCCACCACGTCCTTGATCTTGTTGTACATATCGTGCTGGACAGTGCCGTCAGTGCCAACCCAGCGGATGCCCGCCTCGGCGAGGCTGTTCAGCAGCATGCGCGCGGGGTGTTCCGACTGCTCGAAAAATCCAGGATCTATGAAGGCTAATTTCAAAAAGGGCGTGTGCATGTAACTCAGCAGCGCCTTCACCGAGTCCGGTAGGTTCTCATCTTTCAACATGTACTCGAACACTAAACCCACCAGATCGATGGTGTGCATGTCGTTCTGCGAAACTTTCCCGCCCTTGGCGAGGGAGCCCTGCTGGAATTGTTGCGCGAGCGCCGCCAACACCTGCCCCAAGTCCACCGGCGGCAATGGGCCCGTATCCAGTGGGGATGCCACCACTCCAGCGGCGTTGTTCTGTACAGCTTGCAACGCGGCCATCAATTGATCACCGGAAATGACTACGCCACCTGAACTTATAGGACTGGTGCCCGGCACAAAGGCGGCAAACGGATTATCGGCCGTCGCGATCTGGATCCCGGCCGCTGGCGCGGTCGCGGCAGGTTGAGGCTGATTGCCGCGCATGCTCGCCTGCAAGGTACGAATCGCTTGCAGCAAGGCGCTTTGATACTGTTCCGATGGTTGATTGGGGTCCGGCACAGGCAGGGGCCCGGCGCCGACCGCCTGCGACCCGGCCCGCGCCGGTGCCGGGCCCGTATCGGCCGGACGCGCTTGCGGCGCCTGCGATGTGCGCGGCGGTGTGTAACGGAGGTTCGGTAAAACGCCGGCCCTTTTCAGGTATTCGTTGATATCCTCAACTATTCGCTTGGCCAGGTCCGTCAGGTGCTGCTCATAAATTTTATAGGCGGTGGCTTTAGTTTTCGAAGTGAGGGGAATCAGGCGCAGGGCTCGCCGTAAGGATTCGCACAGTTGAATCGGCGCCGCGGGATTCCCCGCCTCAGTAACCTGTTCACCACCATTGAGAATCGCGAATCGCTGGTTGAGCGCCCAGATGGGCTCAGCGTAGAGGACGTCCACTTTTTGGACGATGCTGGACAAGGTGATGGTCTCCTCCAGCTCGTCATTATCCACGAGCGACAATTCACCACTACCACTGCCGCTTTGCAGTTCCGTGCGCAGCTCCTTCTTCTTGAACCTCACGAAGCCCTCGGCGATGTAACCGCAGTAATAACGCTCCAGCTCCTGCTGGTTGCGGCGAAAGAGCCGTTGAATGCCGCTGAGTTCAGACACCTCTTGATTGGACCGTGCGCGATCCATGTCCTGGCTGAAGGCCTCATCCAAACTGCGGGTGTAAGCCTGAAACGCAACCTTAGCGTGGTCGCTGGCGATGGCCTGACATTTTTTGAGGTGAGTAACTATGCTGTCGCTCGTCAGCGGAACCGAAGGAATCGGATCCGACTCTTTGGAACGATTGGCTGGATCATTTCTTATCAATCTGGACATAGCCTTTTTCCAATAAGCCGCACTGCGGATGACCGCAGCGAAAGATAAAAGTCCCAAAGCGCAGCATATAAAAAAAGGAATGTCACGCAAGAAATATGCTAACTTGGGCCGCATTGCGGTCCGGACCGCAATTCGTCTACCGGAAAACCCTAGTCCTTCCTAATCTTAGGCACTGAACAGAGGAGATACAAATTGTCCCGCTATGACATTTACGGTATGGGCGCTGCCTTGGTGGACACCGAAATAACCGTTACAGATCAGGACCTGGAAGCGTTCGGTGTCGCTAAAGGCGTGATGACCTTGGTCGATGAGGCGCGCCAACACCAGTTGTTGGATTTGCTGCATGGCCATTTAGAGGAGGCGACACGCGCAAGCGGCGGTTCCGCTGCCAACAGTATCATCGCCGCACAGTACTTTGGAGCTAAAACCTTTTACAGTTGCAAAGTCGCTGACGACGAGAACGGCCGCTTCTATCTGCGAGACCTGGCCAACGCCGGGGTGGCCACACCAGTGGACGCCGGTAAAAGTAGCGGCATCACTGGCAAATGCCTGGTAATGATCACCCCCGACGCCGAACGCACTATGAACACATTTCTCGGCATCAGCGAAACCTTGTCAGTGGCCGAGATTGACGAAGAAGCGCTAAAAGCGTCGAAATATGTCTATATTGAGGGATATTTAGTCACCTCGGCCACCGGGCGTCCCGCCGCCGTCCGCTTGCGCGATCTCGCGCAGGCCAACGGAGTGAAAACCGCTTTAAGTTTGTCCGACCCGGCAATTGTCGAGTATTTTTACAGCGGCCTGCAGGAAATGGTGGGCGATGGCGTAGACCTTCTCTTCTGCAACCACGCGGAAGCGCTAAAATTCACCCGCGCCACGAGTCTCGAGCAAGCGAGCGAGCGACTGAAGGAAAAAGCAAAATCATTTGCCATTACCTTGGGCGCTCAAGGCGCACTCCTCTTTGACGGACGCGAAGAATTTACTGTCGCCGCACCGCAGGTGCAGGCAGTNNGACTCCAACGGCGCTGGGGATATGTTTGCCGGAGCATTTCTTTATGCGCTCAGCCAAGGATCGGATTTTCGCACAGCGGCCAATTTGGCCGTGCGGGCCGCAGCCCAGGTAGTGGCGCAGTTCGGGCCGAGACTGCGACCGGAGCAACATCAGCCGCTGCTGCGACAGGCCTAGGCCTCAACCGCGNNCCGAATCCGCTGCCGTTGAGGATCATCGGCGAACGTAAAGGCTCCTGAGTTCCTTCGAGTTCCCGAATAATTTGCTCAAGGCTCACCTGCGCATTCTTATCTGCCAGTACATCGGCAAAATCCTGCTCCGCTGCGCGCAGAAAATGCGCCAGCGCCCAAGCGGCGCCGCGCGCTTCGAAAAACACCTCGTCAATTTCGCTCCAAGGCGTTTTCACTTCGTATTCGTCTGGCGTTGCCGTGGCCTGACGGGCGGAGGCGTCCCCTGCGAGGTCGGTGTTCAGACGCCGCTGGCCAACACTTGCGCTCAGCTTTTGCGACAAGCTGCCAAGCCGAGTTTCCACAGTGCCAAGCCAAAAGCGCAGGTTGTCGGCCCGGGCGTAGAATTGCGCGTTTTGCTCGTTGTCATCCAGCAGCCGGTGGTGGTAATCCTCGAGAAAGCTAATGCCGCGGCGGTATTCGTCTTCCGTCGAGGGAAGAATCCAGCTGTTGCGATTGAAATTGAATTGGGCCTCGGCGTCTTTCAAGGCGGGATCTTCCGTAGACTGCGACTGAGAGCGACTGTAAGACTCCCGCATCACCCGCGCGAGATCGCGCACCTGAACGAGAACGCCATATTCCCAGCTCGGAATATTGTCGAGCCAGACTCCCGGGGGAACTATGTCGTTGGTAAGATAACCACCGCGCTTGTCCAGCAGCGTCCGGGTCACTTGGATCAGTGCCGAAGTCGTCGCGGCGCCCGTGATTCGCACACTGTGCGGCTGCTGGTCCGACGGCTGAAGGCCAATGGGATTCACAGGCAGACGCGCGGGCTCCGAGCTCCAGTAAAACCCCAAGACGACAGCCAAGAGTACATAGATCGCGACCGCCCAGACGATGGCCTTGAACCAGCCGCGATCCTCCGCGAGATCGGCACCCAGCTCCTGCCCCTCGCGCACTAGGACGCGGCGGGTGTTATGCCAATGTTGGCGGAAACGCTTGAACATAAGGCATTCCTTCTGTTGGCTAGGCTCAGCGAGCGCGCACTTCCACGTCGAGAACCAAGGGTTCTCCGGAATCAAATTCCAAAGTGAGGGGGAAGCGGCCTCCTTCCGGCGGTGCTCCCACCAAATCGATCAACATAATATGGTGGCCGCCCGGCTCAAATACCAGCGCGGAGCGCGCCGGAATCGTCGCGTGTGTCACAGGCCGCATTTTCATCACACCGTCTTCGTGAAAATGTCGGTGCACTTCCGCGGTGCCTCCGACGGGAGTCGCGAGATGTAGAATCCGCCGATCATCTGCCGAGTTGTTGGCCAATTTCAAATAAACCGCGGCGCGGGTCTGCCCGGGCGCCGGCGCTTTCATATGCGCATCGCTGACGCTCCAGGGCGCCGGCTGCGAGTCGGGCGCGCAAGCTGCCAAAACCAGCAGTAACCCCAGGTAGAGGGAGCGCCCAAGGCCTGCGCAGATCGACCGCATCAGTTTGCCACCTCCAGGGGAGGTTGAAATACGATTGCCGGTTGCCGCGCAATGCGGATATCGCCTCGAATGCGGTATTCCTCGACGGATTCTCGCATGGTTTTGTAGATCCAGCGACCCTCCGCGTCATTGCGTGCGTGAATCATGACGCTCTCATCGGATTGCCGCACCCGCTGCGCGAGCTGGACCAGCAAATTTTTTACCTCCTCCGACTTGCTGCTCAAGGGTTGCGGGGGCAAGAGAATCCGGTCACCGGAGCCCGCTGCCGGAGCCGGGTCCTGCTGCGCCACTTGCCGCGTTCGTTGGCGGAGGTTTTCCGCGAGAGGCTGCAACAGGGGTTCGCCCGGAAAAGACGCTTGCGCCAGGCGGAGGTCGGCGCTCGCCGCCGTCAGACGTCCGTTGCGCAAGGCCTGATTGATACGGTCGACGTAGGTCAGCAATATGCCCTGCAGACCCGCGCGCGCAATAGGATTATTCGGGTCGAGCAGCTGTACCGCTTTATATCGGTCATAGGCGTTATCGTGCACAGGTAGGATTAATCGTCCCTGATTAAGGGCATACGCGGCTTCATCAAGCATTGACTCGAGCGCGCGCTCCCGCGGCGACGGCGGCGGCGCTGCCGGTGCCTGAACA
>DJFO01000374.1 GCA_002432555.1 Marinagarivorans sp. UBA5870 | reverse complement strand
CAGCAACGCTGGTGGAAACATCGAGCGTGCCCTTGTTGAGGACATTATTGCCGGGGCCAACGGAGAAGCTTCCGTCCGTGTGCAAAGCAACCGTGGGGCTGCCACTCAGGCCGTCATTATTGACCGCTTCACTTAACAGGTCCTCTGTCACGCTTGCATTAAGTAAAATCCTGCCGCCCTTAGCCGTTACCGTCCCTGAGTTGGTGGCCGCAAAGGCATCACCCAGCTCTTCTGCCAAAGTCTCGCGGTTGATTTGGACTCCGAGAAGGCCCTCCGAATCAAAGGTAACAATTGCTTCCGAGCCGGCCGCCAACGCCACATGGCCTAAATTGGCGGTGATTAACCCGCGGTTTTCAACGGTTTTGCCCACCAGCGCCACGTTGCCGCCGGTAGCGGCATTAATAATTCCCTGGTTCACTACCGCGCCGGTCGTGCCGGCCACTTCGGTCAGTACCAGGTCGCCATTCATAAACTCCGCGCTGTCCACATGGAGCCCGGTCGCCACCAAGCTACCCACATTCACTTGAGCGTTCTTGCCAAAAAGAATGCCGTTAGGGTTCATAAGGATAACCCGGCCATTTGCATCGATCTTACCCAGAATGCTGGAGCCGTTAATATCCAGGATGCGGTTCAGGGCCACCGACTCGGCATTGGGTTGGATAAATTCCACGCGCTCATTTTTGGCCACGTTGAACGTGTCCCACTCCAGAGACAGCCTTTCGGAATTCTGGGTGATATGGGTGTGCTGGCCGGCCTTAACAATGGTTCCCGCACCGTCCACCACCACGCCGCCCGTTGGGGCCGCATGGGCAAGTTGGAAACCGGACGCATGGGCGATCGTTGCCACTAGCAGACTTTTGACCGCGAAGAATTTTGCCGAACGAGGTTTATGAATTTTCATGAAGAGCTCCTTTTGTTGTTTGATTAACGATCATCTTGTTCGATAGATGCCGCCTTGCCTGCTTCACTTTGGCTATTGCCGCGGTTATGGGACTTCGTTTGGTTCCAGACGGTATTTCCGTAGAGACGCATGTCTTTTTATTCGAATTGAGCAAAGCAAGCGGCGTGCCGCTGTCGGGGCGCGGTGAGAGTACGCGGCTAGCACACCGATAGGATCCAACGCGGCAGACGCCGCGTGATTAACGCATTTCCTAAAATCGTGAAGAGTCAGGAAATTGATTTCCCTGATTAAATATGCAGCGGCGAACGATTGATGCGGCGGCAAAGTGTCGGCTGCATGTAAAAGTTTCTGACAAATTCAAAATTGGGGGTACCTGCGTGCAAGCCGCATGGTTCCTGGATGAGATGAAACTCGAAGAGATCCCTGGGGATTTTTAGCCCAAATATGTTGTGCGTGATGTGGAAAAAATTCCTGAATATTCAGCCGAGAATTGGCCGGGCCCCATCCTCTGGATTCCACAATAACTTTGGGTGGTCCTATCACGTGCTGGCAGGAATTCTGCCGCAGACGGAAAAGCGGGAAAATCTTTTGGATCCGCTTTCTGCAGGGGAGCTGGACCTGGCTGCGGGTTTCCTACTTCCCCCGAACGACGAAAAGAGGGCATGTCCCTATGCCCGTTTTCTCAGAATCCTTTTCGCTCCACCGTCCAACCCGTGGCATTGCAGAACCCGCAGCTGGCGCCTTCAAATTGCAGCGTAGCGGTTGCGTCGCCCTTCAGCTGATACAAAAACCAAGCGGTGGTAATCCCACGAAACCCACCACCGTCTCGCGTCGGTTCAAAGTGGCTCGCGCCGGCGAGCGTCGCCCAGAATACCGGGACATTCGCCCGCTGAAATAAAGGCGCGTGGTTCAGGCGCGGTGAAACCAGCGTGTCGGCGCTGCCGGAGAGGAGCAGCATGGGCCCGCTTTGCCGGGTGTGAGAGGTTGTGCTGTGACCGAGACCCAACATATAACCTTCAATCGGCGCGGTTGTGGTGATCCGTGGGTCTACGCCGGCCATCACCGCTCCACCGCCACCTTGTGAATGGCCTGAGGTGCCGACTTTGCCGGTATTTACCCGGCTCGCAAGTGCGGACCTTTCCAACCAGGTCAAACACGCCAGCATCTCTTGCCCGCTGCCGGCGTTGGTGGTGTTCGCGGCGACTACGACAAATCCCCAGGATGCCCAATGCCGGAGCAGAGCGCTATAGGCGCTGGGTGATGCGCCCGTGCCGTTGCCCCACAAAATCACCGGGTGGTCTCCCTGCAGAGTCGTGGGCCGGTACACCGTGCAACTGGTGCCACCGCTTTCGCTGGTAACGGCCTGCCCACCGCTTTGAGTGTAATCACCCGGAGTAGAGCCGCCGCCACCGTCACGGCCGCCATAGGCCATGAGATCTTGGCAGAAGAAGACAGAAACTATCACCGTCACGTAGAAGAAATTTTTATAAAAATTGCGGTTCATTATTATCACTCCGATACTTCTTAAGGATATGCGAGTGTTGAACAGGTGCTCGGCGCGATCTGATCAACGATAGGGTTAAATCCCCAACAGAAACGTCGTGCTCTGGACCACAGAGGATTTACGCAACAGAAACATATCGCCATACTCAAGTCATTCGAAATACGCCGATAGGGTAATAATATGCTAAATGTGAAAAATTTCCGCATTTTCGGAATCGCGATATCGTAATTTTGGTTTAAGTCAAAATAATGGCAACCCGGGTAAATTTATTTAATAAAAGACGTTTTTTTGACGTTGCGTTTTTAATGGTGATGCCACTGGCTGCCGCGCTGTCCGCTCTTTTTCTCAACAGCGCTTCGGTTATGCCAAGGCCTGTTCTCGAAAAATCCGATGCAACCGGGAATGCAGACGTCAAAACCTCTTGGATGGCACTGGAGCAGCCGCTCGCCGCACTATATGCAGGTCCCGGGCGGTTGCTGAAAATTGACGGCGAAACGGAGAAGGCCTTAGGCAAGATATTTTATTATCTCCAGCAGGTCGGCATTTCCGTTCGCGAATTAGAGCCCTTAATCCTGCGCGATTTTGGCGATGCCGCCGGCAAAAGTCTATTGGAACTGCTGGGCTGTTACGAATTTTACAAAAGCCGAGAAGCCGAATTGTTACGCTCCGTTGACGTCGGTATTATTCTGGATTTGCGTGCTGTGCAGAAGCAGCTTTTTGGTGCAAAGGTTGCGGATCCGCTGTTCTCCTTCTACCGCGACTTTGTTGAGAGCCTACCGGCGGAGGAAATTAAAGTGATATCCGGCCATAGGGATAATCCGGCGGTCAACGAAGGTTGTGTTGCCGTGCAGACTTGGGAATTACCATGAAGATGTCGGCTTTGCGAGTTTTGGGATACAGCGCGCTGTCCGCTGGATTGACAGCAGCGCCGTTTTTCTTCGAGAGTCTTTTTATTGTTGTCTGGTTTTCGCTGGTGCCGCTTCTTGTGGCGATGCGTGGCCGCTCTGTTTGGACTGCTTATGGGTCCGGCTTGCTGTTCGGCTTCCTCTTGTTCGCCTCGGTCGCCCACTGGGTGATTTCTTTTCTTCATTCTGCAAATGGTGTCCCATGGTTATGGGCTATTATCGCCGCATCGCTCTATTGGTTTTTTTGCGCTCATATTTTTGCCGTGCCAGCCATTTTAACCGCGTGGGTCGGCCACCGGCGGCCACAGTTGCAATGGCTGATATTCGCCTGCACCGGCACCAGTGTTTTCACCTATTTTCCCCAGGTGTTTCCCGTCGACCTTTCCGTTACGCAAGGGCGCTTCTTGCCGGCGCTGCAAGGGCTCGATATCACCGGGTCGGTGGGCCTGCATTTTATGATCCTGTTGCACAACGGTTTACTTTACAGCTTGCTGACAGCCAATCGTGGGCAGCGGGGTAGGGGACATTTCCAGGCAAGGTTACACCGATATATTGGCGCTGGTGTGCTGATAACCTGGTTTTTCTACGGCTTCTACACCTGTCTTTCTGCGGGCGAGCCGCTGAGCAGCGATTTCCATAAAGTTGGAATTGTCCAAACGAATTCACCGGACACCATTGCAGTGCCCCCGCTTGAACCCGGTTATAGCCGTGCTTATTCACCCGCGCTTGCCCTATCCAAAGAACTGGTCGCCGAGGGCGTGGAATTGATTGTATGGCCCGAAATGCGATATATCGGCTTTTATGATTTTCCCCACGTGCGCTCGGCACTGCAAGCGTTTGTCAGTGAGGAACAGGTGCCACTGCTGTTTCAGGAGCTGGACTCGACCACGGGAGCCACCTACAGCACGAGTGTGTTCCTAACGCCGGACGGGAACACGCAGATATATGAGAAACATGGCCTTATACCGTTTGGCGAATATCTTCCCTTCGGTTTCCCCCCTGCTCTAAGTCGATATTTGTTAGGGGATTTTCAAGGTGCGCTCAGTCCAGGACAAAATGCCAAAACATTTGTTTGGCGGGCGCTCAGCATGCAACCCCTTATCTGTTACGAGAGCTCTCTACCCAAGTACGTAACGCACCTGCTCAACCGTCAGCAGGAAAAACCACAGTTGCTGGTTGTGCAAAGCAATGATGGTTGGTTTGGTACCAGCAACCAGGTGAATTTACATTTGGTTACGGGGCAGCTGCGTGGCGTGGAGCACCGGTTGCCGGTGTTGCACGTGGTCAAAGATGGACCTTCATGGCTAACGTCACCGATAGGAGAAAAAGAATATGTCACCGATCGCGGCTTGCGCGCGGGTTATGTGGTGAACGTCCGGGCATTACCTGCGGCTGCGCCCACCTGGTATGCGCGCCACCCGGAATTATTTGCAGGCGTGATCGATGTGCTGTCGGTATTGATAATGCTTTACGGTCTGGTGACGCGCTCAGGGCACGTTCGACAGGCCATAACTTCGCTCTAGCTCTCGCTGCAGTTCTGTTCGCTCTTGCTCGGTTAAATCCTGTCGTTGATTCAGTTCCATCAGCTGCAAGTTGAATTGGAAAAACCGGTCCTCCTCAGCGAACAACTGGTTAGCCAGAGTGTGGCCGAGGTAGCTGTTACGCAGACTGGTTAACGCCCGATAGTGCTCCGCCGGGTTGGCCGCGGTGGAGCTCGCCAAATGGTCTCGCTCGGCCGCCTTGTATTCATAATAAAGCTTGAGAGTATCGGTCACCGCCGACGCGTCACTCTCCGGCAGGCTTTCCTGCACGATTTGCACGAGTCCCTCGATCTCGGCCTTCGACCGGCCGGGCCCGATCAGGTCGCAGGCTTGGTCCAGCAACTTACGGGTGTCGCCGTTGTAAGTGAGGTAACCATCTGCGTCCCGGGGAATGCGATCGAGCATTTCCTGTATGGTGAAAATGTCGAGCAAAGGGCCTGTTTCCTCGGCGCGCGGTTGAATACCTAACGAAGGGTTCGGAGGGGCTGACGGAACCCCGGGGGCGGCTGCTTTGTAGGTGGGATCCATTGCGCCCTCGTTCCTCGGCTCGTTGGCCAAACGCGGGTCTTGTTCACCCCGCAAGCTGAGGAGTGTCACCAGAGCCACCAGGGATCCTAAAACCGCCACCCCGAAAAATTTCGCCTTTTGGCTTGCCATTGATCTACCTTTCTGACGTTTTGCAAAGGTCCGAGCATGCAGCGAGACTCGACATCTCTAAGTGTAACAATTGAAGGCGGGGGGGAGATGTTTTTATCTCGGTTACCGAAACCTAAAGAGGCGTAACAAACGCGGCTGATACTGTCCATCAGCCAGACTTGAAGTCCGCAGGAAATCCAATCTGTCACTTGAGCGCGCGCTTTTGAGAACAGCCATATCAAGTCATTCGGTTGCGGATCCCTAGCACGGCGAACGCATTTATCGAGGGCGTTTATGTATCAGCCGCTGTATCAGCGAAGGCAAATGTCACGCATGATGAGGGGCGAAAAAAAGGTGAGAGATTTATTTCTCTCACGTGGCTGTCAAAAACAATTCCCCGCTTTTTTATTGCTGTTTTAGTGCAGACAGATCCTCGCGCATGCACCAAAACCCGGTCCCGGCCGGCTATGCGGCGGACGAATCGTTTCCCCTTATGTGTGGCGTTGAGCGTGCGCGCAAAGCTCCCAGAACCAATAATAGCCAAATCCATTGAACTCCCAACGCACCACCCTTGCCGGGAATATCCGGTGGATACATCGGTACGCCCCCGCCATTGCTTGATGACGAAG
>DJFO01000339.1 GCA_002432555.1 Marinagarivorans sp. UBA5870 | reverse complement strand
TCGTTGTGCCGGCGCTGTTTGGCATATTGGGCAGTGGTTGCGTCGCAGCTGGTGTAGTCGCGGATCTGGCTCTCCGTCATGTCGCCGAAGCCGCGGAATTGATAGTGCTTCTGTTGGCGCAGCGCCAGCAGAATTTCGCGGACGAAACTGTAGGGCTGCGCAACCTTGCAAATCCAAAATCCATCTTTGTCGTCGCAGGGCGGCAGCGTCGGCCGGCGAAACTGATTCTGCGGCAGGGCGACCCCCGCCCCGTTTTCGAATACCAGCGGACCGCGCAGNNGGCGGGCTGGGCCGCACTCCAGCTGGCGTTATCTTGGTCGAGGAGAGTACCGTCGAGATCGGTGAATATGAGCATGGAACTGGTTTTGTTCATCGTGCAAGTTTGCTCTATAGTTGGGCGCAGTTTTACAAAAGTTAGCGACTGGCAACCGACAGTGGACGGCGCGCTCTAACGCCACCGATGCCACAGCCCGAGGCCACTATGTGGGCTTGCGCGCAGATGGCGACGCGGAAGCTACCGCACAGTGTCCCTGACTATGGCTGGTAAAGCATATTTGATACCGGAATAAGCGGTTAAAAGCGCGAGTTCCACCAACCGCCCATTTTGCCACTGTCACCGGGGCCGATAATTTAACCATTTGTCGATCGACAGACAAACGATTATTCAGTTAAGGCGTGATCGTTTGTCGGTTTTTTTAACAGGCGTTCGGGGCAGCCGACTACTTGTCCAGGAGCCGAAATGAAATATCTCTGCCGTTTTTTGCTGGTGGCTTTGGCCGTGATAACCGGCGCTTGCGCGCATCTCGGTGCTCGTTTGGAGCCGCCCAAGGTTCGGGTGGACTCGATCCGTGTCCTCGAAGCAAGAGGTCTCAGCCAAAGGTTTTTGGTGGGTTTGCGGGTCATCAATCCCAACGACAGGGTGCTGCCGATTCGAGGTTTAAGTTACAGTTTGGCCTTAAACGGCTACGATTTGCTCGACGGCGTCACCGGCAAGGTGCCGACCCTGGAACCGTTCAGCGAAACCCTCGTGGAGGTGGAGGCGGCGACGGATCTGGTCGGCGCTTTGCGTTTCCTGAATAATCTGGTGCAGCAGGAGGCCACGGAAAATATCACCTACGCTTTAACGGCGGACGTGAGTGTGCAGGGATGGTTGGGAAAAATTACTGTGGAGGAGACCGGCGAGGTCCCGCTCTTCAGTAACCCCGCGGCAAAGTGACGGCGGCCCCCCAGCCTCTGCCTGCCGCGGGTAAATTCGCCGGGGTCGTACCCGACCCCTTTCGGGTCGTCTCGGCGGATCAACAATAATAACGATAGGTGAGGTCGCTCGGCCCACCGGAACAGGTTTTTTTGAGGCACGCATGCGTTTTTTAAAATGGCTGATCGGCATCGTCATAACTATTGGCATTCTTCTGGCGGTCGCCCCCCTCGCCGCTAAATGGTATTTGGTGCGCTGGCTGCAAGATCAGGGTTATCAGGTCGAAATCAAAAAGCTCGGGATCGACTTTATCTTCGGTGAGCTGCATCTGCAGGGCGTGAATCTGACGAGTCCGCAACGGGAGCGGTTCGCGCTGTTCGACGCGCGTTTGGATTTCGATATTTTGGCTCTGCGCGATCACCGAGTGGTGGTGGATAAACTGACCGTGGACAGCGCCCAGCTGGACGTGACCCGATCCGCGGACGGACTCCGGGTGGCTGGCTTCCCGCTGCATCAGGTGCTGAATCAATTGGGCGGGGATTGGCCACTGGAGGTGCGGTCCGCCGCGTTGCTCAACACGGATATTTGCCGGGCCGCCCAGCAGTGCCTGCGTATGGAATCGGTTGTTTTCTCCCGCGCCCGCTGGCAGCGGGCCGGCTCTTCCTGGTCGTTCATCCACAACGCGCCTTTGCAGATCGAGAAAATGTTTTTGCGCGACCAATCGAGCAATACCACCCTGTTTTACGGGGCCGCGCTGTCGATCGGCCGCGGCTCCTACACGCCCGGCTTCGCCAGCCTGGAAAATTTAGTACTCACCAATTTTCAATTCGTTGAAAACAGTCTGGGTGATGCCGCCGCGGAAACGCCCTATCAGACCCAGCTGGGTGAAATGAAAATTACCTCCGTCATCGGGCGCAGCGGCAGCGACGCCCAGGTCGTGCTCGGCCTGGTCGATATCACCAGTTTGCGCCAGTCGTTGCACCGGAACGGGGAGGGCGCGCTGGTGCTGCCGGCGCGCTTGCATCAGTTGCTTGACGAGACGGCGCTCGCCCAGGCGCCCCTGGTGCTGGAAGGGCTGGAGATGCGAGACGGCACAGTTTCCTGGGTCGATCATTCGGTCGCTCCGCCGGCGCTGGTGAACGCGTCAGGCCTGAATCTGCAGTTGGGTCGGCTGGACGGGTCCCAACCGGAAACCGCCACGCCTGTGCGACTCGCCGGTAAACTCGCTGCTCGCGGCGCTTTGCAGATCGAAGGCGAAATTTATCCTTTTGCGCCGCAAACCCGGTTCACCCTCGCCGGTTTTGTGAAAAGCTTGGACATGACAAAACTCGCGGGCTACAGCCGGGCGCTGCTCGGGCAGGTGGTTGATCAAGGCGAGATAGATGTCTCGTTCAGCGCGGCGGCGCGCAATAACCGGGTCGACGCTAATTCCCGCTGGCGGTTGACCAACCTACGGGTGGAACCCACCCGCGGCAAGAGTCCGCATATGCCGCTCGAGCTCTCTTATGATCTGCTGAAAGATCACAACAACAGCGTCGCCTTTGAGCTGGCTGTGCGCGGGGAACTCGGCAGCGATCAGTTACAGCCCCGCCAAGTGTTTGGTACCCAGATCCGTCGCACCCTGAGCGAAATGGCGCGTCGCCGAGTCGGCCCCGCCGGGGCGGTCAGAGTGCCACCTCGAGCTGCGGCCGGCGGCGAATTGGCGTTTCGCCCGCTGGCGTACCCGGTGAATGGCCGAGAGCCCGCTGGCGCGGAGCGCGCCCGCTTGCAAGAATTGGCGGAGATGCTGCGAGAGAAACCGCACCTGAGCATGGTCTTCTGCNNCCTCGCCGCCGCCCGCGGCCGCGCTCTGCGCAGCGCTCTTATAGACGCCGGCGCGGCGGCTGAACAGGTTGTTATTTGCAGCCCGAGCATCGATATGACGCAGGCCGGGCTGTCTTTTGTTTCGATTTCCTTATAATCGCCAGTGTTTCCCGCCCGGCCGCAGCCGGGCCCTCCCTCTTTCTGGAATCCCGTTGTCCCTATGAACGATCTCGCTCCTGCCGCCGACGAAATCCTGCCGCTCAGGCAATTCACCGAGAAGGCCTATCTCGATTATTCCATGTACGTGATTCTCGATC
>DJFO01000438.1 GCA_002432555.1 Marinagarivorans sp. UBA5870 | reverse complement strand
TTTCATGCGGGTGAGTGTTTGGGATTTATCGAGTGTTTAGTGCCTCGCGGTCGCGGCGCAAGGAAAGTGTCCGTGCGCCGCTTGGCGAAACGTGGGCCTTATTTGTGGGCGGGGGTGAAGTCGGGATAGGCTTCGTTGCCATGCTCGCCGATATCGAGGCCCTCGATCTCCTCCTCGGCGCTGACGCGCAGGCCGATCGTGACCTTGAGGACGTAGAAGAGAACGTAAGCGAAGACGAAGGTGAAGAGGCCGACCGCCACGATGCCCTTGATCTGGGAGACGAGCTGGGCGCCGCCGGCAAGGCTGCCGAAGATACCGACCGCGAGGGTGCCCCAGATGCCGCACACGCCATGCACCGAGATGGCGCCGACCGGATCGTCGATGCGCAGACGCTCGAGCATCAGGATGCTGAACACCACCAGCACGCCACCGACGGCGCCGATCAGCACCGCCTGTACGGCGCTCGGCGTCGCCGGCTCGGCGGTGATCGACACCAGGCCGGCCAGGGCGCCGTTGAGGATCATGGTAAGGTCGGCCTTGCCGAACAGCACCCGCGCCACCACCAGCGCCGCCAGCAGGCCACCGGCCGCGGCCAGGTTGGTGTTGACGAAGACCGCGGCCACCACGTTGGCGTCCTCGATGCTGCTGACCTTGAGCTGCGAGCCACCGTTGAAGCCGAACCAGCCGAACCAGAGGATCAGCGTGCCCAGCGTCGCCAGCGGCAGATTGGCGCCGGGAATGGCGTTGATCTGTCCCTGGCTGCCGTACTTGCCCTTGCGCGCGCCGAGCAGAATGACCCCGGCCAGGGCCGCCGAGGCACCGGCCAGGTGGACGATGCCGGAACCGGCGAAATCCTTGAAGCCGAGCTGCTTGAGGAAGCCGCCGCCCCAGGTCCAGTAGCCCTCGATCGGATAAATCAGGCCGCACATGACCACGGCGAAGGCGAGGAACGCCCACAGCTTCATGCGCTCGGCCACGGCGCCGGAGACGATGGACATGCAGGTGGCGGTGAACACCACCTGGAAGAAGAAATCGGCACGCTTGGAGAACGCCGGTGCGCCCTCGCCGCCGGCGGCCACCGCGTCGACCGCATGCTCAGCGCCGATCAGGAAACCGAAGTTGGGCAGCACGCCGCCGTGGGCACCGCCATACATCAGGTAGTAGCCGACCAGCAGGTACATCACGCACGCCAGGGCGTAGAGCACGATGTTTTTGGTGAGGATCTCGGTGGTGTTCTTCGCTCGAACGAGGCCCGACTCCAACATGGCAAAACCGGCGGCCATCCACATTACCAGCGCGCCGGTCACCAGGAAGTAAAAGGTGTCCATGGCGTACTGCAGTTCTAAAATCGTATTTTCCATGGCAGTCCTCTCGCTGATGTCTCGGGTGATGAACAGCTTGAGCCTAGGAAAAATTACAACGCGTCTTCGCCTGCCTCACCGGTGCGAATTCGGATAACCTGCTCGAGATTAGCCACGAAAATTTTGCCGTCGCCGATTTTACCGCTGTGGGCAGCCTTGCTGATGGCTTCCACCACTGAGTCCACCTGGCCGTCCGCAACCGCCACTTCCAATTTCGTTTTCGGCAGGAAATCGACCACGTATTCGGCGCCGCGATAAAGTTCGGTATGGCCCTTCTGCCGGCCAAAACCTTTGACCTCGGTCACGGTTATGCCCTGCACGCCTATATCCGACAAAGCTTCGCGTACGGCGTCGAGTTTGAAAGGCTTGATTACCGCAGTTATCAGTTTCATCAGGACTGCTCCTAAACAGATGTTAAAGAGACACTGCCCGGTTGGGGCAGTGTGGAATTGATTTATTCGCCAATCGGGATCGCGTAAGAGACGACAAATTTCAGGTCGTCGCTATCAGCTTCGTCCGCGATGAATTGACTCAAAGTAAAACTCAAGTTGTCGTTGTAGGCATAGCTCAAATTCAAGTGCATGGAATCACAGACACCGTCCTCGTCATCAGCAGGACAAACGTAGCTCACTACTTCATCGCCGTCCGTGACGTTTGCCGTGTCGGCATGCAAACCGAGCAGAACCGAAAAGGCACCTACCGAACCACCAAGGGTGTAGTACATGTAATCGCCTGTATGGCTTTCTTTACCCACCGGGATGTATGCGGTGAAAGAGACCGGACCAAATCCCAGGGCAACCACCGCGTCAACCCACTCTGCTATGTCGGTTTCGCCGTCTTCGGTATAACCGGCACCGGTGGGATAGACATAGTTCCAAAGACTGACGTCATATGAGAAGAAATCACCCACTGAGCCACCGTAACCCAAGTACAGGTCGTATTCAGAGCCTGCGGTGGTATCGCCGGAAGATCCCCAGATTCCCGTATAAAAACCACTCGTGCTGTATTTCAAATCACCGGAAACTGCCGGCGTACCCGAGCCCAGATCGTATCCACGCCACAAATAAGTGCTGGCAACCCCAACTGAACCGGACACTTCCGCGTTAGCGACCGGGATCAACGCGCTAGCAGCCAATACGGATGCAGCGATCGAGCCTGCAAGTACTTTGCAATTGAACTTCATGGATGTTTCCTCCAAGTGATAGCAGACGGCATATTGTTAGTATCGAGACTCGGTGCGACTAATGGAGCCACCAAGCTTCGCGGAAAATAGCAGGTTCTACGCCAACTTTATTTTTGCAAACAAAATCAGCTTGTTAATTCGATGAACCCGCCTGACGAGCCCGCTTCGCACCGACGAAAAGGTTCACTTTGGTGCGTAGCGGCGCACTGCGCACCATACTTAAGATCACTAATGGTGCACAAGGAAATTTCCGCCTTCTGGCGGTGGCTTTGCCTTACTGTCGCAGTTGCCGCCGCGACAAGGCACCAGGATTCCGAGCGTGATAAAAGCAAGTGTATTAAGGGTTGCCGGGCGCGAGCGGCGGAAGGCCGAAGCGGCCGCGCGCCTTATCGCAGCCCTCGTTGTATGCGGTGGGATGATCGTTGCTGCTGAACTCGCGACAAGGGCTCGGCCGATCTTGGTATATGGAACAGGAGACTTCGCGCCCCACCTCGCCTTGCAGGGCGACGCAGCGAGGCTCCGCCTGGCTGGTGCCGCGCATGCAACTGCGGTGCAGGTTTAGTTTCTCCGTAAGCTCATCCGGTACCCAGCCTCCTGCGCTGCGCATCTCTGCCCAATAAAATGAAACGCGAAAGGTCGCGCAGCAGGCGCCGCAAGTTAAACAAGGCGATGAATCACTCATAGGATCTCAGGGGGGAAATCGTTTCGACGATCAATATAAACACGGCCGCGCTAGGCAGCAACTTTTCTACAGACGAAAGCAGGAGACGCGGTGACGCCTGGGGATAAAGATTTGAGGCAGGGGTTTCGATGGGCCGCTGCGCGGCCCGAAAAAAGGGGGGAGGGTAAGTCCCCCCAGGATCGATTAAGCGTGATAGGCGCGCTCGCCGTGTTCCGCGGTATCCAAGCCTTCGGTTTCCACCTCTTCGCTAACCCGCAGGCCTATGATTACGTCCACCAGTTTGAAGGCGGCGAAGGAAACGACGCCCGACCACACTATGGTCAGCAGGACCGCTTTGATTTGGATCCATACTTGGGCGCCTATACCGTTGAAGCCCCAGACTCCGGCGACATAATCGTACACACCCGTACCGCCCAGGTCCGGGCTGTTGAATACCCCGGTCAGAATGGCACCAATGATACCGCCCACGCAGTGCACGCCGAAAACGTCCAGTGAGTCGTCATAACCGAGAGCGGCTTTCAGCTTCAGAACGGCGATCATGCACACGAAACCGCCGATCAGGCCAATGATGATGGCACCCATGGGGCCAACCCAGCCACAAGCGGGAGTGATAGCGACAAGCCCGGCAATCGCACCCGAGGCCGCGCCCAGCATGGTGGGTTTACCGCGCACCAACCATTCGCCAAAGGTCCAGGACAAGACGGCGGCGGCAGTGGCGACGAAGGTGTTGATAAAAACCTGAGCGGCAAACGCGTTGGCTTCCAAGTTGGAACCCACGTTAAACCCAAACCAACCAACCCAGAGTATGGCGGCGCCAATCATGGTAAAGGGAACATTGTGCGGCGCCAGGGAGGATGTGCCGTAACCTTTGCGCTTGCCCAGCACCAAGCTTCCCACCAGACCGGCGATACCCGCGTTGATGTGCACCACAGTGCCACCGGCAAAATCCAGCGCGCCCCATTGGAACAGGAGGCCGGCACCAGCAGTCGCTTCAGCTGCGGCTTCCGCGGTGGTGTAGGCGTCGGGACCGGCCCAGAACCACACCATGTGGGCTATTGGCAAATAGGCAAAGGTGAACCAGAGGACCATGAACACGAGCATGGCGGAGAATTTCATCCGCTCGGCGAAGGCGCCGACGATCNNCAATAGAGGTATTCAGGAACATACACTCCTTTGCTGAAAGTGGCCGCGGGCAAAAGATTGCCGGAGGCGTCCAGCATGTCTTTCAGGAACAGCCGGCCCGAGCCGCCGATAAATTCATTGCCCGAGGTGAACGCGAGCGAATAACCGTAAATCGCCCAGAGCACCGCCATCAAACAGAAGGTTACAAATACCTGCATCGATAGCGAGAGCACGTTCTTCGCGCGGACCATGNNCTTGGCGAACAGGCGATCCCAGCCGCCGAAGAACGGCGTGCCTTCGGTGAACGCGACGCTGTAGCCGTAGATCGCCCACAGCACCGACAGCAGGCTGAAGACGACGAACACCTGCATCGAGATCGACAGCACGTTCTTCGCGCGGACCATGCCGCCGTAGAACAACGCGAGTCCCGGTACAGCCATAAAAAGAACCAGCAGAGTACTCGTCAGCATCCAGGCGATATCCCCTTTTTCAAACGAGGGAGCCGGAGCCGCTGCTTGATCCTGAGCCCAAGCAACTTCTGCAGGGAGTATCGCCGCCAGGGAGGCGAGCGATGCGAGCTTAACGCCCAAATGGATGAATTTATTCACGGAAATTTCTCCTGAAGTGATTTGTCTATTACAGCAAGCTAAAAGCTATCCGCGTTTTTTTAGAGCATCGTCATTCGCCGTCAAATTTCGAGCTCCGCGATTTATTCCCAAGGGAGCGATCCCCACTGGTGCTGGCTAATACCCATTGCCGAAAATCCTGATTTATCTCACACCGTCACGCCGTCAGAACCGGCGCCGGCAGCGACCCGCCTAATGACCCCATCCATGCCTCACCCATGAAACCGGCAGTGCTTGAAGGGTAAAAATCCCGCTCAAGGGAATCAGGGCAAACTCGGCAAAGATAATGAGTTCGGCGACAGTCAGCGCACGAGCGAGATTTGCACAGAGCAGGCCAAGTTAGCAAACTCGGGCAAAATCAACCGGATACAAGCAATGTCGCGCTAGGCCGCCGAATTTTTCCAGAATGAACGCGCTTGAATGCACCAAATAGCATCAAATGGTCTTGAGCGCGCACCAATATGGACCACTTCGGTTCACACAGACCCGCGCTCCACTGCCGGACCCGACAATCGAGAATGCACTTGATTTATAGGGTGAAGTTGATTCTTTCGAAAAAGGAAAACGGTTCGAGTCCTACCGACGCCAGGGCAGAAGGGAAAAAGTCACCACTGTGTATTCAGCAAGCACACGATTGGTGCACAGGTCAGGCTTCTTCAAACCATTAAGAAACCGCGCACCTTGGTCTCATCCATTTCCTGGATTCGGCCCGCCACCACCACACTGCCGCGGTCCATGACCAGATAGGAATCGGCAAGATTTCGAGCAAAATCAAAATATTGCTCGACCAATACGATCGCTATTTCCCCCCGGCCGCGCAGGATCTCAATAACATTGGCGATGTCTTTGATGATCGAGGGCTGAATGCCTTCGGTAGGCTCGTCCAAAATGAGCAGGGCGGGTTTCATCACCAAGGCACGCGCTATTGCCAGTTGTTGCTGCTGACCCCCAGAGAGGTCGCCGCCGCGCCGATGAAGCATTTTGCGCAGGACGGGAAACAGGTCATAAATCTCTTCATCAATTTTGCGCTGCTTGCGCGGGAGTACGGCGAAACCGGTTTTCAGATTTTCTAGCACCGTCAGCTGTGAAAAAATCTCCCGGCCCTGCGGCACGTAGGAAATGCCGAGGCGTGCCCGCTCGGCAACGGACGAGCGCGCTATATCCTTGCCCTGCCAGAGTATCTGGCCCTGGCTGATGCTGTGTCGGCCGGTAATAGCCCGGGCGATACTGGTCTTTCCCACCCCATTGCGACCGAGGATGCAGGTGATCTCGCCTTTATTTGCTTGCAGGTTAACCGCTGAGAGTGCCCTACTCGCGCCGTAGTGAAGATCGATATTTTCGACTTTGAGCATAGGTTACTTATCGCCCCAGATAAACTTCGATGACGCGGGGATTGTTGGAGACAGTATCCAGACTCCCTTCCGCGAGCACACTCCCTTCATGGAGTACCGTTACCTTGGTATCCAGGGCGCGGATAAAGTCCATATCGTGCTCCACCACGATCACCGAGTGATGTTCACTGATGGATTTGAGGAGCTTGGCCGTTTCCATGGTTTCGTAATCCGTCATACCTGCGGCCGGTTCGTCCACGAGCAGCACCTCCGGATTCTGGATCATCAGCATTCCGATTTCCAGCCACTGCTTTTGTCCATGCGATAAATTGCGGGCGGGTTCTGCGGCTCTTTCGGGCAACCCGATTAATTCCAATATCTCGGTTACCCGGGCTCGCTGAATCGGGCTGAGGCGGAAAAATAGCGTCTGAAAGACCCCGCGGTTGCCTGCAAGTGCCAGTTCCAGGTTCTCCCAGACAGTCAGGCTTTCGATCACCGTCGGCTTTTGAAATTTCCGACCGATGCCCATATTAGCGATCTCTGCCTCATCGTATTTCGTCAGGTCAATGGTGTCACGAAATCTGACTTCACCGGCATCCGGTTTGGTTTTACCGGTGATGATATCCATCATCGTGCTTTTTCCGGCGCCGTTCGGACCGATGATCGCGCGCAACTCGCCGGGACGAATATCGAGGGACAAATTATTGATCGCCCGGAATCCGTCAAAGGACTTAGTGACACCACTGAGATAAAGGATACTTTGGACCTTTGCTTCGATCATCCCGGTTTGACCTCGCCTTTTAAGCCGCCATCTATTGTTTTGCCGTCCCCGGTACGCTTTCGCCGCGCGATCTGTGCGTCCAAAATACCTATAACGCCACGCGGTAAATAAATGGTTGTGATGACAAACAGAGCGCCCAAAATAAACAGCCAGTACTCCGCAAAAATGCCGCTCGTAAAAACAGTTTTCGCATAGTTGACCAACACGGCTCCAATGATCGCGCCGTATAAGGTCCCGCGCCCACCTATGGCCACCCAAATGACAACTTCAATGGAATTAAGCGGATTGAACTCGCTGGGATTAATGATACCGATCTGGGGCACATAGAGCGCCCCGGCAATGCCGGCTATCAACGCGGATACCACAAATACAAACAGCTTGTAATGCTCCACCCGGTAGCCGATAAAACGGGTCCGGCTCTCCGCGTCGCGAATTGATACGAGGACGCGTCCGGCTTTGCTGCGCGTGATGAAATAACACACCAAGTAGGCCACCGCCAAAAACAGCAGGGTAAGCAGAAACAGCACTATGCGCGTCGCATCGGATTGCAAGTCGTAGCCCAGGATATCCTTAAAATCGGTCAGCCCGTTGTTGCCGCCAAATCCCATGTCGTTGCGAAAGAACGCCAACATCAAAGCGTAGGTCAGTGCCTGGGTGATAATCGACAGATAGACGCCCGTGACGCGCGAGCGAAATGCCAGCCA
>DJFO01000408.1 GCA_002432555.1 Marinagarivorans sp. UBA5870 | reverse complement strand
AGGGTTCCGTGCGCAGCCTGCGAATCGGCACAACCACCGCGGCGACGGTCGTGCTAGTGGCCCTCGCCGGCAGTTATACCGGTTTACAGACCCTTGCCGCACCCGCCGCCAAAGCGCAGGCAGCCGGCAACTGGCGCGCGTACAGCGAATCCGAGCTCGACCAATTGCTCGCTGAGGGCAAACCCGTGTTCCTCAATTTTACCGCCGCCTGGTGCATCAGCTGTCTGGTGAACGAGCGGGTCGCCCTGTCCGATCCGGCGGTGGTGGCTGCTTTCGAAGAGGGCGGGATTCACTATTTGAAAGGCGACTGGACCAATCGCGACGCCGCCATCAGCAATTTTCTTGCGCGTTTTGGCCGCAGCGGTGTGCCGCTGTATTTGTTTTATCCCGCGGCCGCCACCGGAGAGCCGGTGCAATTGCCGCAGATTTTAACCCCGGACATCGTCATCAACGCGGTGCGCGCGCCGGCCCAATTGTCGGCGGCGCAGCCGTGAGAATTCCTCGCGGTTTTTTTCGCGAATTCGATCTGCGCGCAAATCTTGCGTTTAATCCGAGCACCATCAACAACAATCCTCAACCAACAGCAGGAGTCTTTATGGCCATTAAAAACCTCGCCAAAGCCGTGTGTGCCGGCCTGGCACTGAGCTTCACCGCGCTTGCCGCGCTTGCCGAACCCGTGGTCGGCAAAGCCGCGCCGGCGTTTACCGCTAAAACCGCCGATGGGGAAACCGTTGATCTCGCCTCCCTGAAAGGCAAGACCGTGGTGCTCGAGTGGACCAATCACCAGTGCCCCTACGTGGTGAAGCACTACGACAAGAGCGGCAATATTCCCAAATTGCAAAAGGAAGCCACTGACGACGGCATCGTTTGGTTGCAGGTGATTTCCTCCGCGCCGGGCAAACAGGGGCACGTGGATGGCGCAACCGCGCTGCAGCTCAACAAAGACCGCGGCGCCGCCCCGAGCGAAGTGGTGTTGGATCCGGAAGGCGCGATCGGCAAGCTCTACGCCGCTCAGACCAGCCCGCATCTGTTTATCATCAACCCGCAGGGCGTGCTGGAATACAAAGGCGGCATTGACAGCATTAAATCCAACAAGGAAGAGAATATCCCCAAGGCGACCAATTACGTGCGCGAAGCGCTGGACGCTCTGGCCGCGGGTAAAAAAATCCCCAACCCAAGCACCGCTCCTTACGGCTGCTCGATCAAATACGCGAGTTAATTGGCGAGCTCTCGTCGTCCCTGCGAAGGCGGGAATCCAATGACTGCTCCAGTTCTCTGGGTTCCCGCCTGCGCGGGAANNGCTCTGCACTGAGTATTTAGCGGGGTTCCGCCTTCGCGGGAATGCTGGAGCTTTGCACTGAGTCCTCACCGGATCCAACGCTGCTGCTTTGGTGCGCATGGAAATCCAGAGAAATGTGCGGGTGGGGGGCCTCCCCAGTAGTTGTGCAAATTACAGCATTGCAATTGTTCATTTACCCACAAATCATCCTTCTTTTCTGTTGTTATTTCCACTCTCCCGCTGACACCGAAAAAAATCACGCCAAAAAATTCGCCCGTTTCCGCCCGCTGCTGCCTTTGCAACAAGACTCTTTGGCGATTTATTGTTTTTGGCACATGCGTTGCTGAGGGCCCTTCCATGCTCAAGATCCTTCCATAGTCTTGCGGCTATTTAATTTTTGATGTACGCCAACGGCAATTCCAATAACGACAAAACTTCTGCCGCGCGTGAATTTTTTTATTTGGGGTTATGCATGAGCATTGAAGTGAAAGATTATTTCGAAGCAAATTTTTTGGCGCGGCGCAATCGACTGGCGCTGGCGGTCAAGCTGATATTGGGAACCGCCGCCTTGTCGGCAACGGCGGGTCATACGGCTGAGCCGGCGGACAGCGCCGCGGAAAAAGACGCGAAGCGGGTGAAGCTCGACACGGTGCTTGTCACCGCGCGCAACCGCGCGGAGGCCGCGCAGGATGTTCCACTGCCGGTCAAGGTGGTCGGCGGCGAGCGCCTGGNNTACGCCCAACTTACAGTTAAATAATCCCGGCGAAAATGCCCGCAAGGTCAGCCCCGGCATCCGCGGCCTTGGGCGCGGCGGCGCCAACGATTCCATGGAGCAGAGCGTCGGCACTATAGTGGACGGCGTCACCCTGTATTATTCCGGTCAGGGCTGGTCGGAATACGTCGACCTGGATCGCATCGAAGTGCTCTACGGTCCGCAGGGCACCCTGGTGGGTAAAAACACTTCCCTCGGCGCCATCAAAATTTCCACCAAGCTGCCCAGTTTCAAGCCGAGTTCTCGGGTGGAATTGACCACCGGTGAACCCAATACCCTGCAAGGAAAATTCTCCACCACCGGTCCGCTGGTGGACGAGAAACTCGCATATCGCGGCACTTTCCTGGTCAATCGCCAGGACGGCCTCTACGATAATACCTACCAGAATTTCGGCAAATCGCGCGAAACCTGGCGCGAGACCAACAAAATCGCCGGGCGGATACAATTTCTTTATACGCCCAACGAAGATCTGACGGGCCGGTTTATCTTCGACAAATTGCGTTCCGACGAGCGCGTGAACACGGGTAATGTGCTTGCGTCCAACGGGCCGGACGTTTTTGCGGACGGCACCGCCCGGCCCGAAACCGCGCCGATTGTCGACAACACCGGCTATACCCCGACCGGCGAATATTCCAGCGTCGGTTATCTCGGCAAATTCGCCCAACGCTCGGCCTGGTTCCACCGCAATGACGGCACCGTTTATCAACCGCCGGTCGGTACCACGGATATCGAAAATTCCCAGGCCCGCCCGCAGATCACCAATCAGTGGGGCGCATCCGCCCAGTTCGACTGGCGCGCTTACGAGCACACCTTTACCTCCATCACCGCCTATCGCTACCAGGATTTCGATATCAAGAACGGCGGCCAATACGGTCCGTTTTATATCACCAACAGCGGTCAGCAATTGTGGAACGACCAGGTGTCCCAGGAATACCGCGTCGCCTCGGACGTGAGCCCGGATAAAGTACTGGATTATCAGGTTGGGCTCTATTATCTGGACGCGCAGGTGTACAGTGACGACCCCTCCTATTACGGTCCCGATGCCGGTGCCTGGTTCGCCACTAATGGGCAGTACACCACGCTGATAACCAACCCCACTCCCAGTTTGCGCGCGGTGGGTCGCGAGTTATTGCGCGCGTCCTTAGACGGGGTGTATCAGTCATCGGTCACAGACGCAACGGTGGAAAGTCTGGCGGTTTACGGTCAAGCGGACTGGCACCTCACCGAGCAGGCCACGGTCACGCTCGGCGTGCGCACCACTCAGGAAACCAAAAACAATAAAATCGCGACTCAGCTGGATCGCCCCGGCCAGGATTTGACACTACTCGGCGCGGCCCTCGGCGCGACCGAGGAGCAAGTCGCCGCGGCGGAAGGCGTGCGCGCCCGGGAAATCGATATTCCGCCGTTCGATTTTGTCGCCGGTAAGGAAATCGACGATACCCTGGTCGCCGCGAATCTGGCCGGCAGTTACAAACTGAGCCGTGATGTGAATCTTTACGGTTCTGTGGGACGCGGCGTTAAATCCGGTTTTATTTATTTCCAACAATACGTCGCACCCGGCGCGCCCGGTTTTGAAACCACCATCAAACCCGAGGAGGTTCTGGACTACGAGCTCGGTTTCAAGAGCCTGCTGTTGGACCGCACGCTGCAGTTGAACGCCAACTTGTACCGCACTGAGGTGACCGATTATCAAGCGTCCTGGACGCGCTACGATCCCGAAGCGGTCGGCCAGACGATTACCGGCTGGGGCAATGCCCCCAAGGTAGTCGCCCAGGGGGTGGAGTTGGAGAGCAACTACCGCTTCAACAATCAGCTGGATTTTAATATCGCGGCCGCCTACAACCGCGCCACCTACGAGGCCGAGTGGCTGGGGTNNCGGGAATCAGATCGCCAATGTGCCAAAATTCGTGATCAATTACGGGGCGAATTATTTGTTCCCTATTGGCAATTACCTCGGGCGGGTGACCTTGCAGAACACTTTCCGCTCCAGTGCCTACTTTGTCGACAACCGAGCGCCCTTCACCCACCAGGGTGGTTACAACGTCGCGAACCTCGGTCTAGGGCTTGGCTCGCTGGACAAAAAGTGGGAAGTGGTGGTGCAGGCGCGCAACTTGTTTGACAAAGAATATTATTTGTCGAAAACCACTTACACGGCGACGGCCGCTCAAAACCTGACGATCGGCAACCCGCGCCTTTGGTTGGTAACTCTGCGGTACAACGTGCCCTGAGAAAACATACCCTGAGCAAACGGGCCTTGTTAAGCACTCGTTGAGAAATTACGCACCCGTCTAAAGCTCTTTCTACCCGTCCGGTGCTTGCGCCGCGGCGGGAGGAGGGGCTTTTTTTCCAAACCTTTTTTGCACATACGCCGGATCAGTAAATAACGCGAACGGATTTATCGNNCGAGTGGAGGCCACAGCGGCGGGTGGAGGCCACAGCGGCGAGTGGAGGGCGGAGAACAATCATCCGGCGGGGTAAATAGCGTCGCGAATCCGCGATTGGCGTCGGTTTGGTGCGCTGAGACCAGTTTCGCTCCCACCGACGTCACCTTCGATGATCTGGTCGAGGCCGGCGGATTTTCCGCGTCCCTAATACGCCTGGTACACGCTGCGCATTTTACAGCAGAGATGTTGATAATTCCCCTGCGCTTCTGTTGCAAATTCACCGTTGCAACCTGCGAACGAGAGCCGCTCAACCTTCGTTATCTTTCCACCGAGTCCGGTTATATTTCCGCGTTGCCGAGTGCCACCGCATTGCGGCGGCTGTCGTTGGGGCGCACCCGCGGGCGAAGCGAGCTTGCTCAACGACCGGTCGGGTCTGCTTGGATTGCCGGTTGCATAGATGGGGAATCATTCACTACGTGGAATAAAAATGCCAACATCAAAGCGCAGTAGGGCCGAGTGGCTCGAGTTAATTCAGCGGCAGGAGAAATCCGGTAAACCGATTCGAGTCTTTTGCCGGGAAAACGGCATTAACGAAGGATCGTTTAATGTTTCCAAAAGCAGGCTTTTGCGGCGGCCCCTGGAAAAAGCCACCCGTCCGCGCCAGGTTACGGCACCGCCCGGGCAGACGATGCAGATTCGCAAGGGGGACCTTCTAATCAGCCTGCCGTGTGAGTGCGACGTCAACTGGCTGGCACAAGTGGTAAAGGTGCTGTGCGCATGAACGGCTGGGCGGAATTTTGGCTACCGCGGTTCGCTGCTCTTGCCGTTCTTGCCNNTGGCATTTGGCTTGATCCTTGCGAAGGCGGTGCCGCTTGTTCTTTTTCTTGAGGATTTCCGGTTATGCCAAAACTGACTAAAATTGCCATCGCCCTGGCGTGGCTGCCAGCGCTCGCCAGCGCCAACACCCTGACACCCTCTATTGCCGGAGTGGTGAAGGCGGGTACCAAAGTGGAATTCATCAAAGAGGGATTCGAAGGCACAGAGGGCCCCATAGTCGCGCCCGACGGCAGTTTGCTGTTTACCGAAACCCGCGCGAACCGCGTCACCCGCATAGCGCCGGACAATACCATTTCCACTTTCCTGGAAAATACGAACGGCGCCAACGGTCTCGCCTTCAATAAAGACGGCGACCTGATTGCCGTGCAGGTCGTGGATACCCAGGTGGGCGTGATTTATCCAGAGGCGCGCAAAAAAGTTTTGGTTAAGGATTATGAAGGACAGAAGTTCCAGCGGCCGAACGACTTGGTGCTGGCGAAAAATGGCGGTGTCTATTTCACCGATAGCGGTCCCAACCAGGGACCGGAGAACAAGGAGCCCTCCCGCACCGCGGTTTACTACATTTCCCCCGAGGGCAAAACCCAGCGGGTAGCCGATGGCATAGAGCGGCCCAACGGCATTCAACTGAGCCGGGACGAAAAAATCTTGTATGTCGCCAATACCGGCGGCGAGCATGTGCTGGCTTACGATGTGAAAAAAGACG
>DJFO01000320.1 GCA_002432555.1 Marinagarivorans sp. UBA5870 | reverse complement strand
GACCGACTGGATTGCGCCTTTCCTCTGCGTAAATCTCGCCGTCCATTAGCAGTGTTCCACCAAAGGCGTTCTCGTAGATCAGGGGCAGCTGGGCGAAAGGCTCAGGCGTGGAGATGCGCCCCCTATCCCAGTACCGATCCCCGAACACCCGCACTCTTTTCGTCAAAGCGCCTATTTTCAGCGTGACTTCCAACTGATCCACCGGCCGCGCCTCCGGGCTGCGCGCCGAGCCCAACAAAATAATATCCGTGGCGGTTTTGCCGGGGTGGAAGTCGGAAGCCGCCCGCAAGCTGGACGCAACCGGTTCGCCGTTGTAAACATCCTTTTGCTGTGGCTCCGGTTGTTGCGGCAGCAGCGAAAGCTGGGGATACAGCAGGAATGTCGCTTTGACTATGGTGTACAAGGTGTCCACGGCTTTTTCGTTGGGAAAAAGCGCTATAGCCGCCGCGAAAGGCGTTTGGTTTTTCAGCTGTAACATTCTGTCTCAATTGACCTGAACAGAGCCGCCCAAAATCCGGTTGACGCCGCTCGCGCGACTTAACACGTATTTGCCCCGAATAATAATTTTGCCGGCGCGGGTCAGGGTAATGCTCGCGTCGCCGCATTTCAGCACCACTTCTTGTTCGGCCTCGATGGTGATTTTTTTGCCGTCGACCACTACGCATTCGGATGCGAGCGCGGTGCCGCCGGGCGCCGCTGCGGGCGGGTCAACGACGCCGGCGAGTTCGGTAACCCCGGCATCCTCTTCCGGTTGCCCGAAATTTTCCAATAGGTCTTCCAGAGGATTGTGGATAAATCCCACGATCACCGGCCGGGACAGGTCACCCGCGGCAAACAGCAGCGCGACTTGCCGGCCGACCTGTCGGCGCGTGACCGGCAGGGTGGAAACCGCCAGCTGCGGTGCTCCAGCGGGATTGCAGTCGTAATCGACCAGGGGATTGCCTTTCGCATCCAGGTTTTTCAGTACCCCGAGGATAACTTCCCCAGGCTGCAGTACCGAGGTCACGGCAGGCGCAAGTATGGCTGTTGCTTGTCGTTCGCCGAATTCAGACATAAAAAACCTCGCCGTTGCGCCCTAAAAAACGCCGGCCTAATTGCTCGTGACCTTGCTGCCTTTGAGGACCACGTTGCCAGAACCCTTGACGTTGATATTTTTACCATTGATGGTGATATCACCATTCTTTTTCATGACGATCGAGGCGGAGCCGGTTTTCAAAGTTATTTGATCGTCCGCCTGCAAAGTGATCGTCTTGGCATTCAACGAATATTCTTTAGTGACCTTTTCCGTGTACTTGCCGCTTACGGTTTCCTGCAGATCCTTGTCCACGGTGACTGTCATGTTTTTACCGACTTTCTCCGTGTGGTTTTCGCCTATATCGATGGTGATATTTTTGCCAACGCTAAACGTCATGTTTTTGCCGACGGACTCGGTCTGGTTGCCGCCGATGGTTTTACTGCGGTCTTCCTTGATATCGTAGGTTTCATTTTTACTGACGCTTTTTCGGCGGTTGGCTTCCACCGTCAGGGTCTGATCATTCTCGACGTGGGTATCAAAATTTTTCTCGGCGTGCAGGTATATTTGCTCGCTGCCCTTTTTATCTTCGAAGCGGAATTCATTGAAATTCTGAGCCGAGCCACCTTTGGTGGAACGAGTTTTGATCCCGCTCTGGGTTTTGGAACTGTAGACAGGTTTATTCCAACCGTTGTACACGGACCCGGTCACAAGGGGTCGATCCGGATCACCATCCAAAAAATTGACTATGACCTCGTGACCGATGCGCGGAATAAAAGACGCGCCCCATTGATTGCCGGCCCAGCTCTGCACCACTCTCAGAAAGCAGGTGCTGTTTTCGTCATTCTTGCCCTGCCGATCCCAGTAGAATTGAACTTTGATCCGACAGTGCTCATCGATATAGATTTCTTCACCGGCGGGGCCCACCACCAACGCGGATTGGGGGCCCTTCATCAGNNCCCTATCCCATATAAATTGGACCTTTACACGGCAGTGCTCATCAATATAAATTTCTTCACCGGCGGGCCCCACCACTAGCGCGGATTGAGGGCCCTTCATCAGCGGTCTGACGTGCAACGGCTGGGGCCTGAAGTGCACAGCGGCGGGAATACAAACAAATTCGTTGAAGTATTCTGGCTCGCCCTCTTGCCCGGAAAAAAAACTGGCATCAGCAGCAAAATGCCGCACCGAAATGAGAATGTAATTGCCTTTTTCGGACGCCGTGTCGTGTTTGGCAATTTTGAACTTCCCCCCGGCGTAAAAGCTGGAGCAGTCGCTCGACCCTTGGGCCGCATCGCGCAAAGTCTCTTCGGCTTCCAGGCGGATTTTCACCAAGTCATTATTGGTGGGAAAATCGTACTCGCTGGCGTATTCGTAATGTTCGAATTTGCTGTTGTTGGCGAAGGTACTCTGGGTTTTGGTGGTAGTCTTCAGGTCTTTTTTCGGCTCCTTGAAATTGTAGTCGTTCAGGGTCCACTGACCTTTCTTGAACTTGTAACCGTGCTCCCAGCGATGAATCTGCGTGTTGGGCATAGTGCCTTTGGAATATTCCAGATTGGTCTCTTTGACCTCTTCGTAGGCGTTCGGCTGATCCACCAGAACCATTTTGTGTTTGTTTTCCGTATGCTGGAAGTAGTAGGCGATTCCGTCTTCTTCGAGCAGGCGCGATACAAAATGAAAATCGGTTTCATGGTACTGGACGCAGTATTCGCGGGTTTTACCCCCCGCGGCCTTGAACTCGTAATCGCTGAAACCCAATGCGGCGAAAACTTCCGTCACTATCTGCTTCGTGGTCTTCTCTTGGAAAATGCGGCAGTTCTGGGTTTTGGTGAGAAACCATAACCAGGGAACCATGGTCATGCGATAGCGGCGGTAATCATGCGGGCCGACTTCGCCAAAGGTGAAGGAGGCAATGAATCCGTTGAAACACCGCTTATGTTCATTCTGAATGGTAACGGTGGCCGGTTTGCCGACAATCTTGTCGGGCGCGACCTGGTGATTATTCGAGTAAAGTTCGAGCTCGTACTCGAACAGGCCCGAGATATATTCCGTGCCGTTGATCGATGTGATGACGAAGGTATCTTTGCCGAGGGAGAAATCCGTGACGGTAATAAACCGGTGTTCTTGCGTGATCTGACCCATATATATCCCTACCTGGTTGGTGGACTTAATACCAGACCCTGTATTCCAAGTGCCGACCTCATTCGGCAACTTTGGTACAGACTCTAAGTCCAGGCCCTGGATAAAAGTCATCTCAAAAACGACTGCTCGATCTTTCCGGTTTTTGAGGTAACTTTTTTACCCAGCGATTTACCCAGTTATTTCCCTAGCTATTTACCAAATTATTTACCCGGTTATGTACCTGGCTATTTACCTAGCTCGTCCATGAGGAGTCCTTTCCGGCGGAAAGGCGCAACTTTAAAGGCCCATAACTGAAAATAGCCTGTTCGCGCGAGCTCACAGGCCATTTTATAGGGAGAAAAACTGACGTTATTACCCAGCTTTGGCGGTAGTGAGATCGTAGTGAGCGCGCGCCGGGGGCTTGCCAGCGTTTTTCTTGTCGAAGTCGCTATAGACGACTGTGATTTTGGCGTAACTCAGGCTTATGCTCTCAACCGGATCGCTCTCACCACCGGCGGAGAGGGAGTAGCCGCTCACGAGACAATCCTCCAGCTGGTATTCCATGAATGGGACAACTGCGTCAGCACCGGTCTGGACAAATTTGATTTTGACCTTTTTACCGGCAGCGCCGGATACAGACTCTTTGAACAGCAGAGTGGAGGAGACATCCGCATTTTTGGTAAAAGTGATTTCGCTCAAGCTGGGTTTAGTGGCCTCACGGTTGGCCATGTGACCGGCTTCCATGGTGATACCGCGACCCACGCCAAACTGGATGGAATGAACGGAAATGTGGTTGGCGAAGCCTTCCGCAGTCACGTTGCCGGGGATTCCTTCGTATTCAATATAAACGGCCATAAAATTTCTCCTTAATCGATTGTGTTGTAACTGAGCCGACCTATGGCGATAGAGTTGCAACACAATCTGCAGAAACCTTGCAGAACCTTATTTTGTGTCCCTATCGTCGCGGATATTTTCCTCCGCGTTAGTCAGCGGAACCCACAATAAGCGATGCCGGCAGCCAAATGCAATCACCAATGCCGCTTTTCTTAGAAAATAATTAACGTTTTCGCAAATAAAAAATTGCCAATAGTTTCAAGAGTTTACTGTAAAAATTCTCGGCATTCGGGCGGCGGGGAAATCGTCGACTTTTACGCCAAGCGTCTATGCAAATAGGCAGCCAATCTGGTGGGAAAAGCAGACCCTTGAAGAAATATTTTCACCGCCACCGCCAACGGCGCGATCGCCGCCCGTAGGTCGCCGCTGCCACAATGCCCGCTACGGCCCCGCAAGCATGCCCTTCGAAAGAGACACCCGGGTCGCCGGGGAGAACGCCCGCGATCATATCGCCGTAAAACACCACAACCACGATGGCGACCAGAAAATTGACCACACTGCGTTCAAACCAGGCCAGCGCAATGCTCAAGCTCCACAAGCCGAAGATCCAGCCGCTCGCCCCAATGTGGACCGCGGGGCGCCCTACCAGCCAGACCAGCAGCCCACCCAAGACCACGATCAACAGGCTCGTTTGGACATAAAACCGTTTGCCCCGCACCAGACAGAGCAAACTGAAAATGACAAAGCCGATCGAGTTGTTGATCAGGTGCAACCAGCTGCCGTGGATAAAAGGCGCGGTGAAGATAAACAGCAGACTGCTCCAGTCGCGGGGGAAAATGCCGAATACTCGCAAACGGCCATCTGTGAGAAGGTTGGCGAATTGGACCAGATACATGACCAACAGCAGCTGGAACACCAGGCCGAGGCCGGAACGGTTGAGAAGCTTTTTCATCAGCGAGCGCTTATTCTTGTTCACTCTTCAGGGTCAAGAACACCGCATCCTGCGTCGCGATCACCTCAACCACCATTGGTTGGCAGCAGACAAAACAATCTTCGATATAGGTCTGTTCGGCTATCGAACAATCCACCACTAGCTCTATGGCCTCGCCGCAGCAAGGGCAGTAGTCGGTCAAGGTTTGTAACATAGGGCCGCCTGAAGATTCCGGAATGGGGATGGTATATTTCCCTTTTGGCTTTTGCGAGTTCACATGTCCGATCTCACCCTGTGGCAGCAAGTGGTAGTGTGTCTGATCTTCACCTGGAGCGGATTCGTTCGGTCGGGTCTCGGCTTTGGCGGGGCCCTCATGTCCATGCCATTCCTGCTGCTCGTCGACAACCGGCCATTGGTGTACCTGCCGATCATCGCCGTTCACTTGTTGATCTTCGCGAGCCTTACGGTGGTGCAAAATCAATGGCGCAAACCGGTCTCGCAGACCGGAGGGGTCGATTGGCCTTATCTCAGACGCGCCCTGCTGATCATGATAGGACCCAAACTAATGGGCGTGCTCGGGCTGATCACCCTGCCCAACGAGTTGATGAGCGCGATTATTTTCAGCATTGTCGCCGCCTACTCGTTTACCTACATTTTTAACCTGCCGTTTCGCAGCAACCACCCCGCGCTGGACGTGCTTTTTCTCGGGCTGGGTGCCTATATCAGCGGGACTTCCCTGATCGGGGCCCCCTTGATTATGGCGGTGTTCGCCAACCACGTAGCTCGTGAGCGGTTGCGCGACACTTTGTTTGTGCTGTGGTTTGTTCTAGTGACCATCAAAATGATCGCCTTCGTCGCCGCCGGGGTCGATCTTCAATGGCAGATGCATTTGTGGTTGCTGCCGGCGGCGGCCCTCGGCCACTTTATCGGCCTCCGGTTTCACGATTACTTGCTGCAACAGGACAGTCGCACCTTTTTCCGCGTGCTCGGCACGGTCCTGCTGCTGACGAGCGCCGTGGGTATCGCACGCGCCTTTTCCGCGTGAGTCGTTCAGTGAGGCGCTACGCGCAATGCGCCAACGGCCAAACAAAGCCAACCGACGAGAAAGCACAGCCCCCCTAGAGGCGTGACAGGACCCAGCCACCTGGGGCCGCCGAGCGCCAAGCCGTAAAGGCTACCGCAAAACAGCACTATGCCCGCAAGAAACAACCAGCCGGCATAACTCGACCAAGAGGCAAGAGCGGATTTTTGCCACAGAACCGCCACCACGCACAGGGCGAGCGCATGATAAAAATGATACTGCACAGCGGTCTGCCACACGCCCAGATAGTGCTCCGTCAGCCGGCTCTTCAGCCCGTGAGAACCGAAAGCGCCTAAGGCCACCGCGAGAAATCCGTTGAGGGCGGCGAAAAAAAGAAAATGATTAACCGTTTGCACGGGCAAGTCCTCCGGTTGTTTTTATCATGCCTTCTCCCAAAATTCGTCCATAAAATCCAGCATCGCCTGATGGCGGATGGTCTGGCGATGATTCGCCCATAAACGGGCGATTTGCTCCTGGCGACAAACTTTGCGGTCGACCAGCACACGGGTTTTCAACTCCCCAACCGGCTGTTGGCTGGGACATTTGCTGAAGACGAACTGATTGCTGATCATGTCGAGAAATGGGCCGGATTTACTGGTGGGCATTATGAAGATCAACTGTAATCCGAGGCTTTCCGTCAGATAGCGAATTACCTCCCGAGAGCGGGTCTCATCCATTTTAGAAAATGCTTCATCGACCATGACGAAACGCAAATGAGCCTTGCCTTCATTAAAACGGAACGCCGAAGTGACCGCGGCGGCCCGGATGATATAGGCGGGGGTTTCCAACTGGCCGCCCGACCCGGTGCCATACAGGCTGAGGGCAATGGGTTCTTTATCCTTGGGCTGTTTGTAGATTTCATAACGGCGGTAGTTGCGATAGTCGCTGATGCGCGCCAGTTCGCGATGGGCCGTCTGTTCATCCTCGTCCAGCAACATCGCCAGCAGACGGTCCCGCGTCGCCGCCTGCCGCGCCGGGAGATCCAGTTCAAACAGGGTGGCGCCGTCGCCCAGGTCCGGAATGTTGATAATCGCCTTGAAGAACTGCCAGTACTCCTGGTATTCCGGTACCCACGCCATAGAAAAATAAAAGCGCTCCTGATCGCTGCCGAAGCAATGGTGTTCCAGCTCGCGGTTCAAATCCTCAAGAATGTTTTTGCCTTCATTGATCGCCTGGTAGATGGAGTGGCAAAGGTTGGTGACAAACGCGGTATTGAAACTGTCTTTGAGCTGCCGCAGTTGGCGATGCCGCTCGACCAATACATTGTTTTTAAGGCGGTTGTGTAACGCTTCGATGGTGCCGGCGAGATGGACCCAATATTGGAAAAACGCTGCGGAATGAAGTTCGGCAAAACCGGTGTCATAGATGAGCTGGTCCACCCCCGCCGCGGTTTGATTATGGGTCTGAACGATTTTGAACAACTCGCGTTCGAGCATTTGCAGGCGCTGGTCGTGGCGCAGTAGCACCGCGGCAAAGTCGTCGCCGTCCTGCTGCGCTGCCCGCTCTGCCTCGCCCATGGCGCTCTCCGCGTCGAAGCGCGGCAGCACAGGGATAATGGCCGCAACGGCCGCCGCGGCCTCGGCTTTTTCCGCCTCGTGGCGCCCCTGCAAATCGGCCAGCTCGGTGAGCGTGCTGTCGAGCTGCTTCTGCTGCTGCAAACAGCTACCCAGAGACTGTTCCAACTGCCTGTCCTGACGCTCCTGAGCGAGATATTCCGCGCGTTTGTCCGCTAGGGCCTGTTCCAGAAATTCTACATCCGCCAAGTCCAGGTTACCGAGCGTGCGCTCCGCCTCCTGCAGTTGGCGCTGCACCTGGAGTGTTTCCAGCAGCAGCTGATGCAAGCGCACAGGTTTGACGCCTTGGCAGATCTCTTGTAGCTGCAGCGCCTGCCGATATCCCTGCTCCGCGTCGCGGGCTGCGATGTGCAATTGTTCAAGTTGCAGCTGCTTCGCCTGGAGCGCGCGCAGCCGCGCGGATTTGCCAAACACCAGGTCGGTTTCCCCAAGGTCGCAGCGCCACATGGTGTAGTTGCCGGAGGCCATGCCATCCGCCGTCAATCCCCGGGCGGTGGTTTTTAATTCTTCGGCGTCCATCACTTGGACCACACCGCCGTAAGATACCTTTAAATAATCCGCCGCTGTCAGGTGGGTGAAGTGCATGAGTTCGACGATGGAATTCGTCGGGCAATGGCTGCGATCGGCGTCGCGTGCGGCTTTGGTGCCCTGGATAATTCGCGCTTTATTTTGGCGGTCACCGCCGATATTGCGCACAATCCGAATTGCCTCCGCTTCCCAGGCAGGGTCGACTATTATGCCGAAGCGAGCGCCGCCGAGGTAACCTTCAATGGCCATCTGCCAGAGCGGATTGACGACTTCGACGTAGTCGCACAGCACTTTCGGATCAGCGGCGGGACATTGCTCGCGGATCGCTTTGAGTGCCTGGTGCACAAAGGGTGGATAATCCACTTGCTGCGCTTGCAACAATTCCACTTCTCTGATTTTTTTGCGCACTTCGCCCTGCAGCCGCTGCCAGGTTTCATTGCGGCGCGCTGCCAGCACATAAATTTGTTCAAGCAAACTGCCCGCTGTCGCGTCGGGCGCTGAGAAAAATCCGCTCCAACGATTCTGTTCATTTTGCCAGAGCGCGATCGACTGAATTTTTTCTTCCAGTCGGCTGGTATCGATCCAGTCCTGATTCAACAGCTGCTGCACATCCA
The DNA here is from genome assembly GCA_002432555.1 of Marinagarivorans sp. UBA5870. Next base: position 8,530 of record DJFO01000320.1, on the reverse strand, counting down.
GTTCACCGGCCGCGCGGTTCTGGGCGACTTGGCGCGTCTGCTGGAAAAAATCCCGCTGTTCAAGAGCAGGCAGCTCCGCCCCGACGGACGTCTTGGCCAGCAGCTGTATGAGCTCCGTCGCCGCCTCCAGATTGCCGTGCAGTTGTTGTGCTTCCTGCACCACGGGACGGGCAAAATCTCGCAAGCGCATTTCGCAGGTGCGGATTTCACTTTGCAGCAAATCCTTGTCGCGCAGGGCGGCTATGCCCTGCCGCTGGGCTTCCAAGGTAACGATTTGCTGGTGCAGCTGTTGGCGCAGCAGATCGACCTGCCCAATTTGAGCTTCCAGCTCCTGGATTTTCTGACGCTGGGCGCGCTGTTCCATCTTCGCCTTTCGCAAAGTCTCCTGCGTGCGCCAGCACCGATTGGCGGCTTGGGCAAAGGCCGCTACGCGGCGCTCGGTCCAGTGGGTGATATAGTCCGCGCTGAAACCACGCGCCTGCTCGAGCAGCTGTACAGTGGACTTGATCGCCGCCGCTTTGGCATCCATGTCGTGAATGGTTTTCATCAAATCGGAAACACTGCGAATGGCCTCGCCGAGATCGCGCGGTTCGAGAATTTCGCCGGCGACGAAGTCGANNCCATAAATCCGGAGAAAGTGCGCGCGGCGTGGCGCGCCTCACGCTCGGACACGGAATCTCGGCGACCGCGCAGCGCTCCGTACAGGCGTCGCAGGTAGGCGCCCTTTTTGTCATATACCTCCACGGCAGCCGCACCGAACTCTTTTTTTAGGTAGGCGGCGACGTGCTCGATCTGCACGATTTTTTTACAGTCATTTTCCACCCGTATGAAATGGCGCAATTGCAATTGTTCAAACGGCAGGAGGATAAAAAACAGCTCGTCGAGTCGCGCCTGTTTGACGGCCCCGGACTTTTCTAAATGGCCGCGCATAACCATGACGGCGGTGAAAGGCTCTCCGTCTTCCCCCGGCGTCGGGTGAAACACGGCGGCGACATAGGCATCGTGGGTGGAAGTGCGGGCATAGCTGCCGTCGTCACAGCCGAGCAGATAGGACGCCAAAGTGCGCACCTGCTTCCCGCCGCGCCCTTTTTGGGTGGTTTCGTCCTGACCGGGGTTANNGGATCCGTTACCGCCCGAAAAAAGATTCACAGGTCCAAAATCGAATTCAACCTGCGGAATATTGCCCCAGTTGATCAAAATGGCGCGTTTCAAAAACATGCGGCTCAGCTCTCAGACAGAGATTTATTATCCTTGGCTTCCGTTGCAGCGGCGGCAAGGAGTTCCGAATTATCTGCCGTCTCCGTCAGATTATTCAGGGCGTCATCAGTGACAAAACTGGTGATGGCCGGGCGAATGCGCAGCCAGGTGTCCGCGCTGTCCAGGTCGTCTTCCTGCTGGTATTGCACCAGGCGCAGCTGGCGCAAACGGCGCAGCAGGGCTTTGCGCTCCGTCAAATTTTCCGGCAAGGGACGTTTGAGGAGATTGTTAAACGCAACTCCGACCGACTCGAGGGACACCAGCACGCAGCCGTTTTCATCGACACGGCCCTCCCGCAGGTGCTTTGCGTATTCAATACGCAGCACCAGAACCAGAGCGACTTCCAACTGTGTCAAACGCGCGCGCATGCCGCTGTTGAACGGCTGTTGATCTTCGTCCTGCAGACCCGGCACCTGCGCCCCGGGAGGGAAAATGCGTACATAGCCGAAGCGGCGGTTGTGGTCGATGCGCAAGGCGAGCACCGCGAGATAGTCTTCCACCAGTTCTTCGCATTGGCGGAAACGATCATAATATTTTTGTTCCACGGCGCTTTCATCGCGGCATAAAACGCCGTAATCCAATAGGCGGACCAGCAGATCGGTAAACTCGTCAATGCCGATTTGTTTCGCTTTTAACTGATCGGCCAGCCAGTCTTTAAGCATTTTGTATAACCCCGGTTTTTTCCAAGAGTTCGATCTCGAAATCGTCTGCCTGGCTAAAGTAGTCATTCGCGAAGGGCGGGCGATGGGCAAATCGCACGCGCAGCTCAAAATCGCTGCTCAGGTTGTTGATCGCGCCGATTTCAATAATGTGGGCCGCAGCCAATAACTCCCGCGCATTCTCGACCGGCAGATCACGGCTGCTCACCCGCCGACCCGTGCTTAAGACTTTGCGCACGTAATCCGTCAGGAGCTGGTTATTCAGCAGAAATGCCTGGTCCAGCAAGGTCTGGATCATGATCTCTTTCTGCACCTGGGCATCGGGCGGCGTCTGGCCGCTGAGCGACGAATCCACCGCTGCCGGAGTTTTGCGCGGGCTCAGCTTGACCTGGGCGGGATCGACAAGGCCGATGCTGACCGCAGCGAGCAAACCACCGATTCGCTCCAAACAGGCAGCTCGCTCGGCGTCGGGAAGCGATGTCAGGTACTCACACGCCCGCAGCGCCGCGTCATCACGACTGGCGGAGATGTAACTGAGCTGACGGATAATGATGTCGGCGCGTTTGGTAAAACCCTGTAGAGCAAGCCGCAGGGCCGGCAGCATGATATCCGACGCGTTGCGCATGCGCAGCTCGATGGTATCCAGAATATTCCACAAGACGGACTGGTTGGCTTCGACCAGTTCAGGAGCCATGGCGCGCAGGCGCTGTTCCGCGTCCTTGAGAAGATTTTTATCCTTGCGGCGAATTTTCTGAATTACCGAGGCGATACGATCACGGTGTTTTTCCACACTGTCAGCGGAGAGCCGGACCGAGAGATCGGGCTGGAAACGCTTCTCCATAAATTCGAAAAACTGATCCGTTGCCTGCTGCACCAACAAATGGGATTCCACCTGTTTCACCAAGTCGCGCTTGCGCTCTTCGAGTTCACTGATGACGTCGGTAAAATCAGCGATGATCCGCTCGGAATACTCCAGCGCGTCGAGCAAGTCATGCACCTCACCGCGGCTGGCGAAGGCGTCCAGGGAATTGAGTGTGTTGCGGGTATTGCGGTGGCGGGTGCGCACTCTGCGCCGGTCCATTTCCTCGAGGGGTAGCGCGAACAGGCGGCCGGCGCGAGTCAGCGGATACGTTGATTGCAGAGTCGCGGTGTCGACCTTTTTTTCCAGCCAGCCATGGTCCAGCAGGAGTTTTAAGATCCAATTGGCCTGTTCCCGATTGCTTTTAAAGCGTTGCTCCGCTTCCTCGCCATCCGTCTCCAGGACAGGCGCGCGGGCAAGCGCTTCCTCAAAAAGATCAATCACCTGCTCGCGCGTCAGCGACTGCCCGTACTCCGCTGTAGCGCCATACAGGCGCAGGTGCAACAGGCACAGGCACTCGACAACCTGCGCACGGTACTTGGTGGTAAGCGGTTTAAAGAACTGGTGTCGCTGGTCGACAAAAAACATAGATAGCTGTGGCTGAATCGGGGCGGCATTATAGACCGCGGTCAATTTGCGGGCAAAAGCGGTGCGCCCGGCCCGCCGCTATTTTCGTAAAGATTCCAGGGAAAACTTTCGCGGATCAGAATCACCGGTTTTTGTTCGCGCAGGATGCGATAGGTGCGATAGGCGAAAAGCTCCGCTTCGCCCTGCGCGTCCGCCTGCGCCTCCAATCCCACGGCCATGATTTCCCGGTAGGTTTCCAGCCCGGATTCGCGCAGCAGCACCCCGATCCCCACGTCACCCTGGACCAGTGCCTGCCGCAGCGGCGGGTCGAAGGCCGCCAGCTTTATTCCGGAAAACGCCTTGGCATAACACCGCTCGCTGCGTGCACCCACGAGTTCGACCTGGCGGATCAAAATTTCTTCACCGGGCAGAGAATTCAACCAGGGTATGGCTTTCACCGCGACTACCACATTGAGATGCTGCACCTTCACGTTCACGCTTTCCCAAAAATAGGCCTCCAGGGCCTTGGTCACGGTGCCGTCGGTGACCAGGAGCGTGCGCAGCAGCGGCGGCAGTGTCGCCATGGCAACGGCGGCGCCGTCCGGCCCTTCGACTTGCGCATTATCGGAATAGCCCTCGCTGCGAAAGGCGCGCCAGCTCTGGGTGCCGGCGCAGGTCTCATAAAATTTGTCGAGCATTGGGTCGGCTCAAGGTTTGCGGCACAAGATAAAAAATTCCCGATTGCCGTCGGCACCGGCTATCGTGGACGGGAAGTAGGTTACTGGCATCAGGCCTGCCGCGGTTGCGCTGGCGATCATCCGGCTTTCAACTTCGCTGAACAGCGAAGCGTTTTTCACTATACCGCCTTTGGCAAGATTCGCAGCCCCCACCTCAAACTGCGGTTTGACGAGGCTCAAAAAATATCCCCCAGAGGCGAGGAGTGGCGGCAAGAGCGGATGAAGCAGCGTCTGTGAAATAAAGGAGACGTCCATCACCACCCAATCGTAACCCTTGCGGGTGAAGGAGAGAAGCTTGTCGACCGGCATTGAACGGGCGTTTATACCCTCCAGGCAAATCACCCGCGGCTCGGCGCGCAATCGCTCGGCCAATTGCCCGTGCCCCACGTCCACTCCCACGACTCGTTCCGCCTGCCGCTGGAGCAGACAATCGGTAAATCCACCGGTGGACTGGCCTATGTCCAACACGGTTTTGCCAGTAAAGGGCGCGGCGCGTTCAATGAAATTGCATTCGGCGAGGTGGGCAAGCGCGCCCTCGAGTTTTAACCCGGCCCGCGACACATAGCGCAATTCCGGAATCGTGTCGGTGGTTAAAAGCGTTCCGCTGGCAATTTTTTGAGCGGGTTTATGCAGACAAATCCATTGGCCGTGAAGCTGGGCCTTAACCGCACCGGCATTCACTAGCTTTTGCGCCTGGGTCCGGGATTCGGCCAGCCCCTGATCAACCAGCAGCTTGTCGAGTCGCTCGAATTCCATCAGATGTTGAAGGCCGCTACGCCGTCGATCAAGCGGCGCAGCCCGTCGCCCCAGTAGCGGCGCATCTCGTGGAAATCCTGGTCCTCCCGTTCGATCCGCCGGGTATGCGAGAGATCAAAGGTATCGCGGTGATAAACCAGCACATCGAGCGGCATATCCACGGTAAGGTTACTTTTCATGGTGGAGTCCAGGGAGAGAAGGGCGCAGATCAAGGCGCGATCTATCGGGGTCTCCGGCGTGATAATACGGTCCAGAATCGGCTTGCCGTACTTTTCCTCGCCAATCTGCATAAACGGCGTTTCGATACTTGTCTCGATAAAATTGCCCTGGGGATAGATGTGGAAGAGACGCGGCTCTTCCTCGGCCACCTGGCCCCCTAAAATCAAGTTGCAGCCGAAATCGATATTCTGGTTGCCCGGTCGGGCCTGCCCTTCCGCAATGACTCCTACGAGGATGCCGCCCACCCGCCGCGCCGTATCGAACATGGAGCGGTCACTGAACAAGCCGTCCGGCTGGTGACAGCTGCGCCCGAGCAATTCCACCAAGGCCTGGGTAGTGGCGAGGTTTCCCGAGCAGAGCAGTGTGATAGCGTGGCTGGACCCGTTGCCAAAGCTGAACAGCTTGCGGTAGGACGCCACCCGGTCAACGCCGGCGTTGGTGCGAGTATCGCCGGCAAAAACCAGGCCGGTATTGAGCTTGATGGCGAGACAGTAGGTCATGGCGGTAATCGATCTTGAGCACGGAGTGGCAGCCGCGTAGTGTACCGGCTATTGCCGGTTGTAATAAGCCCGCCCAGTCGAGATTCCCGCGAGATTCCGACGACCGTCTGGCGAAGGTACTGGCGCGTGAAGCATCGGTTGATTTGACAGTTGTTTTCGTTCTTTGAAAAGATTCCCGAAATCGTCGCGGCTAGGTCCCTATGTATTCGATACTTCCCGCACTCTTGAGCCTGGTTTTTCTTTTTCTTGGTTTATGGGTGGTCAATCAAAAAGGCATCAATCGGATCAGCATCAACTTCCTGACCTTGTGCATCACCGCCTTCTTCTGGCAATTTACTTGGGCGGCGCTCTATCAAGCGCGTGATCCAGCAACCGCCAATCAGCTGATCAAGACGGGCTGGTTGATCAGTCTGATACTGCCAACCATTTTTTATCACCTGATTTGCGAAATCACCAGCGTTCGCTCGGACCAGAAGTACATTCTGCTGTCCTATTTTTTTGCGCTGATTCTGGTCGCCGTCATGATCGCCAGTGATAAAGTCGTCGACGGCTACTACAAGTATTTTTGGGGCTACTATCCAAAGGCCGGCGAGCTGCATTTTGTGCACATAGTGCAAAGTAGCCTATTGCTCGCACGAGGCCTCTATATCACTTTCCGGCGGCTGCTGGCGACCCGGGGCGAAGAGCGGCGGCGCCTCGCTTTTTGCTTTTCCGGATTGGTGGCCTACAGTTTGGCCGCCTGCGATTACCTTGCCAATTACGGCCTGGAGATCTATCCGCCGGGGATTCTCTTCATCACGGTCAGTTTCGGCATTATCGCCGTCGCCCTCCTGCGGTTTCCGCTGCTCGACAGCGCTCGGATGATCGCCGCCAGCGTGGCCCATGAGATGCGCACGCCAATGGCGACCGTAAAACTGCACGCCCAGGTACTGGCGACGCATTTACCCAAATTGATCCAGGGTTACGCAGCGGCGGTGGAACACCGCCTGGTAACCGGAGAACTCGATTCCAAAACGCAGGCGGCAATCGCCGAAATGGCCGAGAAGATCCAGCTGGAAGTGAACCGCAGTTNNTAATCAGGCGATCAATATGCTCCTGGCGATGACCACCGAAGATTCCATCGACAGCGCCGACTTCAAGGTTTTTTCGGCGGCTGAGTGTCTGAAAGAGAGCCTTGACAAGTACCCTTTCGAACCGGGCGAGCGCACGAAGGTGCAGTTGGTGGTGCAGCAGGATTTTTATATCGTCGGCCTCGACACTTTTTTTACTTTTGTTATCTTCAACCTAATTAAAAACTCCCTCTACGCGATTCGGGAAAAAGGTTCGGGAAAAATCCAGCTGCAGGTCCACTACGGGCGAATCGAGATTTTTGACTCGGGGCAGGGTATCAAAGAGTCGGTCTTGCCCCACATATTTGAGAATTTCTACACGACAAAATCCCGCTCGACCAACGCCGGCGTGGGTCTTGCATTTTGCCGCCGCGTGATCGAATCCTTTGGCGGTCGGATTATCTGCACTTCTGAGTACGGCGCTGGTACCAACTTTATTCTGCAGTTTTACCCGAAGTCCGGCCGTCGCCGGTCAAAACTTCCCGGGTGGCGAAATATTTCCCAGTATTTGCAGTGAACTCAATGATAGAACGGTTGAGACGGGGTCAATAAAGGTTCGAGGGGTTGGGAATCGTCGGTGATATGTGCACAGTAGTAAGTGTCCTGTCCCTGCACCACCTCGGCGACATAGATAGTATTTTTCGCGTCGAAACTCTCCTGATCATAAAACCCGTCCTGGGACTGAAAGTAGGGCACATAGAGCCCGCTCTTCAGGCTGTCGAGCAACCATGCCGGCCCGGCCTCTTCCTTGATAACACGTATCTGCTCGTTTAAGTCGTAGCGGCTGTAAACGAGAAACAGCGACGTCTTGCCGTTTTTGGCTTTGAGTTTGTAACGCGGCGGATTAGTGAGGAAATAGTATTCAATGATCTCATGATCTTTGACGATTGCGCTGAAATGCTCGGACAGTTTGGCATCGTTGAACAGCGACTTTTTGTTGTCGATCGCGCGAATCTTGATGTAGGAGGAGATATCAATGAAGTAACGGTTCTGCAGCTCGAGAATGGCGCGGCTGAGATTTTCGAACAAATTATCGTCCGACTTTTTGATGTAGTAATTGATGATGTTGTTATTGAACGCCCTGATGGCCTCGTCCGATCCCGCTTGGCCTGTCAGCAAAATCTTTTTGATATTGGGGTTCTTGAGCTTTTTGCAGAACTCAATGCCGTTCATTTCCGGCATGTCGTAGTCGACCACCACCACAGAAATTTCGTCGTAGCGTCCTGAATCGGTAATTTTGTTGACCGAAAGGTTCAAGGTGTTTTTGATGAACTGCTCGGAGTCGCTGGCATAGCTGTAGTCGTTGGTGGTGTAAGCGTTCCAATTGACCTTGTTAAGGTTATTGGAGTGATTCAGCGCGCGGATCGGATCGCTGAATGTGATGCAAGTGAATTTAGTGGACATTGCCAGTTCGATGGCCGAGAGAAAACTCTGGCTGTCATCGATAAAAGCCACTGCGGTCGGGTAATAACATAGAGCCAGTTCGGGTTTCACACGCTTACCTCGCTTGGAATACTGCCAGCCAAACTCTCTGATCGCCGGAGGGCGCTTATTCGACCGTGACCGATTTGGCAAGATTGCGCGGTTGGTCCACATCGGTGCCGCGAATGATTGCCACGTAGTAGGCCAGAAGTTGCAGCGGAACCGTGTAGATGATCGGGGTTAGCCACTCATGGCACCGCGGCAAATTTATCACTTTCATTCCGGGCGTCGATACGTCGGGCGTCGCTACGTCGGACATTGCGGCGCCCGACGCCGGTTCAAACTGCGCACGCTCATCGGCAAAAACGTAGAGCAACCCTCCACGGGCTCGAACTTCTTCGATGTTCGACTTGAGCTTTTCCAGCAAGTCGTTGCTCGGTGCCAC
>DJFO01000301.1 GCA_002432555.1 Marinagarivorans sp. UBA5870 | reverse complement strand
AGGCGCGCAACAGGTCCGGAAGACTCGCCGCCCACTGTCGCGGTGCCCTCTGCGCCTCCGCAAAATTACCCGTCGCTGCGGTTTGATCGAGGCCTCGACCGGCCGGAATACCGGAGCGGCAACGCGGGCCAATACTAGCCCAAATCCCTATACCAAACAATTGTCTGCGCCACCGTTGGCTCAAGGGGTTGCGCGTGTTAGGCTACCTGCCCGGATCGCTCAACACCCTGCTTATGAAAATCGCCTATCTCACCAACTGTTTCGGCACCCAGTCTCATACTTTCATGCGCCGGGAAATTCGCGCACTGCGACAGCTTCAGGTCCCGCTTGCGCTTTATGGAATACGCCGGGACCATGAAACCCAGGCAGCCGACGCCGATGATTTGGTGCGGGAGACCACTTATCTATATCNNTTATCTTTATCCGCTTGCCGCCAGCCGCATAATCACCGCCAATGCGTTTTATTTTTTTCGCTCGCCGGGTAAATATTTGCACGGGCTGTGGCGAGCGCTGACCAGCCCGGAGTTCTCCCTGAGTCGACGCGCAAAAATGGGCTTCCACTACATGGCCGCCGCTCCGTTTGCACGCCATATGTCCGCGCAGGGCATCACTCATATTCACGCGCAGTTTCTCAATGTCTCCACGTCGATTGCTATGTTCGCCGGCGCACATTCGGGGCTGCCGTTCAGTGTCACCGTTCACTCGGCGGGATCTTACAAGGCGGCCGACACCATTGGTTTGCACCAGAAACTTCAGGCTGCCCAGTTTCTGATGATGATCTCGCATTTCAACGTGAGTTATTACGATGCCGTTGCACCGTGCCGCCTAAAATCTCACGTTGTACGCTGCGGAATGAACCTGGCCGACTTCACGTTTCAAATTCCAGCCGAACGCGTGGCCCGGCTCGCCAATTTGCGCATGCACAAAACTCAGATCCTGGGAGTCGCCCGTTTCGTGGCAAAAAAAGGTTTTCGCNNCGGCAGCGGTCCTCTGGAAAATGAGCTGAAAGCTCTGGTGGCCGAGTTGGATTTGTCAAACGAAGTGATTTTTGTCGGCCAAAAAAGCACCGCTGAAGTGCGCGCTGCCATGGCCGCCTGCGACATAGTCGTAGTGCCGTCCATCACCACTGACAGCGGCGATATGGAAGGATTACCCGTGGTGATTATGGAAGCCATGGCGAGCGGTGCCGCAGTGGTTGCGTCAGCGCATTCGGGCATCCCGGAAATCGTTATTCCAGGGCAAACCGGCGAGCTGACGGAAGAACGCAATCCGACCAGTATCGCCGACGCCATAGTCCGGCTGATCGACCGTCCGTTCGTAGACACACTCTACCGGGCACGGAAGCTCATTGAAGAAAACTTTAATATCGAAGTCGTCGCCCGCCAGCGACTGGAATTGTTTCAACAATATGAACAGGCGCCCTGAATGGACATTTCCATCGTCATTCCGTCCTACAACACACAAGATACCATCGGCGAAACCCTGGCTGTGCTCGCGCGCCAGCAGACCGCTCTCGCTTACGAAATAATAGTGGTGGATTGCTCCGAACACGAACAGGTCAAGAACATAGCGCGCAATTTCCCGCAAGTTCGCTACGAGCATCGCACCCGCCGCTTCAACCCGGGCGAAGGCCGCAATATCGGCGCCCAGTTAGCGCAAGGCGAGCTGCTGATCTTCATAGACGCGGACGTGCATCTCACCGCCGGCGCACTCGATGCCGCCTGGCGCGCCCTGCGGGAAGGAAAACGGATTTTCGGCGGCGCACTGGAGCTGAACACAGCGGTCGTGTCGGATACCGCAGCCTATCTCGAACATTATTTTTTCAATCACGAGTCGCAAGCGCTCCGCCCACCCTGCGAGCGCAGCAACCTCAGTTCCGCGCTAATGTGTTTCAAGCGCGAGCTGTTCCTCGCGGCCGGCGGATTCCGGGATATTCCGCGCATGCAGGACACGGAACTGACCGAGCGGCTGCGCCGCGACGGCCACAAACTTTATTTTTGCCCCGACATACTCGCCTTGCAAATTCAGGACTCGCCAATGCGTAAAGTCCTGAAGAAAATCTACATCAATGGCCAGAACCTTTATTACATTCGCTACAAGCCGAATATTTCCAGCGCGAAAAAACTCCTGTTTTTTGTGCTGCTCCCTTTTATTAGCCTCGCCAAAATCGCTCGCATTATCGCGCGGCACCTGCGCTTTCAAAACTGGCGCAACAAACTGCGCACGCTCACCCTCACCCCGGTTTTTTTGCTGGCGATAGGTTATTGGATGGGAGGATTTTATAACGCGCTTTGGACCGAAAAGGGAATAGGCAAGGACCGCTGAAACAGGCGGGCCCTGTCTTTATCCCTCACTTTATTAGCCTAGTCGAGCAACAAAGCCGCCTTATGACAGGCGGCCGGAGCAGAGTCAGCTGGACGGCGTCAGCCCGGCAGCAAAATGGTGTGAAAGGTATAGAGCGTGTAGCCGTAGATCACCATCAGAATGATGGCGAGCAAGGTGAGCAGCAGAATATCCTTGCGCAGCAGCCGCGCCGCGAGCGGGGTTCCTCGGTGCGGCACCACCCCTAAGAGTTGCACGCCTTCCGGCAGCTTTTGCGACAGCAAGGCCACCGAGCGCAGACGGGGGTCGAGCACCACAAACACCATCGCAAGTCCCACGGGCGCCGCCAGGGCGACCAGAGGAGCGGCGAGGAAAATCAAAATGGCCGGCACACCCGCCGGCTGCAACGGATAGGTCGGCGGCTCCAGCAATTTATAGGATTCCCCTTGCCCTTCGTCATTGAGGGCCAAGGTGATGTTTGCATTCTCCTTGCGCGCGAGCATTTCCTCGTAAACTTTTTTGGTCACGTCGTAGTCGCGCGTCAGGTCCATGAGCTCAGCCTGGTTGGACGCGACCCGCTCCGCTACCTTGTATTCTTTTTCCAACACCTCTTCCAAGGATTCGTAACGCCGCCGCTGAGTTTTCAGATCCACCTCGGCGGTCTATAGCTGCTTGCGCAGCTCCTCGAATAACGGCAGCTCGGAAGCCTGACCGCTGCCGCTACCGATAGAAAATTCGGAGCGGTACTCGTCAGNNGTATTCGTCTATCGCCTGGTCGATCTCAAAAATCTGGCTTTTGAGCGCGACTATGTCGGGGTAGGAGTCCTGATAGGTCAGCCGCAGCTGATCGAGCTGTTCCACCAGCGCCGTGCGCCGCTCGGTCAGGGTCTTCAAACGCGCGCGTTGGTTGACGCTCTGGCTTTCGATGTCCAGCTGGGCGCGAGTGGTGCGAATTTTTTCTTCCGATTCCTGGATGGCGATGCGCAAGTTTTGAATTTCATTGACCAAACCGGCGATGCGNNATCTTTGACCACTTGTTCGCTGGCATCCACGTTGCGAGAGCGGAAATCTTTCAGTTTTTCCTCGGCTTTCTCCAGCCGCTTTTTGTATTTCACCACTTGCTCGCTGATAAAATTATGGGCCTCGTAGGTAACCTTTTGTTTCTCCGCCATCCGGTCTTCGATAAAAACGTCCACCACCGCCTTGAGTGTCTCGTAAGCCGTATCGGCGTCGGAGGACATATAGCTGAGGGTGGTGATATTGCGATTGCGCACGTCGGACGCCACTATCAGATTGTGGCGAAATTCGATGATTTCCAGTTCGATGGCGTCGGGCGACATCTGGGCGACTTCCGGTTTGATGCGCGCAAGAACGCGATCCATCAGCCGGCGCGAAAAAATCAGATCCTGCACGGTTTCGTTTTTATTAACGTCAGCCACCTCGGCCGTGCCGCGCAGCAGGGGCTCGATCACGTTGGTGACGTCTTTGATAATGGCCGCTTCGGAAACGTAATACTTCGGCCAATTTAACGCCACGTAGAGCACCGCGAGGAACAAAACCGTAAAAAGGGCTGCGGCTGCGGCGCGGTAGCGAATCAGCTCACGACGCAACGCCGTGAGCATATCTTTTACATATTGGATAGCGTCCATGGGTTCGCCTCCGAGTTAAATCGGTATACTTCGGGTTGGGTGCTCAGCACCAGTTGTAAACGATTCCGGCCAGATGTTCCCGACCGATTTTGTCGACCGCCGCATTGAGCTGGGTTTCGGTCACCTTGCCGTAGGGCACCACCAACAGAACAAAATCGCACAGTTCCGCCAGGATGCGAATCTCCGCATCATAGTCCGCCGCGGAAGGTGCATCGACGATGATGTAGCGGTCGGAATAGCGGTTTTTGATTTCGGCAAAAAAATCGCGCATGCGGGGCGAATTAATTTTTTCGGTACCGCCCTCGCGGTTGTTACCCACGGGCACTACGCGCATTCGCGGAACGCCGCTGGCGTAAACTATGTCTTCAACACCGGTCGAAGGATCGTCGAGATAATCCGTCAGTCCCAATTGCGAAGGTACCGGCAAGAGGGCCTCCGCATAGGGGGAATAAAGATTCGCGTCCACCAGCAGCGAGGTCTTGCTTTTATCGAGCGAGATGGTGGCAGCGAGGTTGACCGCCACGTGGGAGCTGCCGCCCGGGGCGGCTGAGGTAACTAGACAGACGAAGTTGCGCCAGTCGGTCTGTTTCATCAACTGGGTGCGCAGATCGCGAAACACTTTCAGGTGGACAGAGCCCTCATCCCCCGAGTGCACTATCTTCATAGCGTCGAATTCGGCCGGGGTAAAATGTCGGACTTCCGACATTTTAGCGATCTGCGACGCTGAAGTTGCCGCCTTGTTCAAAGGGGCAACCGGTGAAATGCGTTTGTTTTCCAAGTGCCAGCTCCCACGATTGCCGGATGCTTATCCGGACAGATTAAAAACTGCGTTCTGGAACGGTCACAATGTCAGACGGGGCCAAGGTGTAGTTGGTCTCCAACTGCCCTTTCTGCAAGATATCGTCCAGGTAAATCGGAAACACTTCCATTTTGTCGCCGACCTTCCGATACAGCTTGGATTTGTTGCCGTTGGCAAACTGGGTAACCCCGCCCGCCTGCAACACCAAGTCTAGCACCGTGATACCTTGCTGATGGGACAGACTGAGAGGGTTGGTGACGGCGCCGGTCACCCGCACGCGGCGCAGGTATTCGCCACTGGCCGGGTTCAACACTATGACCGTAACCTGGGCGTTGCGCACATATTCGGAAAATCCCTGGGCCAAAGTGGCCGAGAGGGCTCTGGTCGTTTCGCCGGCGGCAACCACATCGCCGATCAGGGGAACGGAAATCTTGCCGTCGGGCCGGACGGGCACCGCGAGGGAGAGCTCAGGCGATTTCCAGACTTGCACCGAGACCTGGTCGCCCACCCCGATCTTATATTCATCGGTGCCCACCTGCGGTGGCAGAGGTTTTTTCGAGCCCTGGGATTGGCTGGCGCAACCACCCAGAATCAGCGCAAAAATACAAATGACTAACCAATTTTTCATAAAATCCTCTCAGTGAATATTGTTCTACCCAACCATTCTCTTGGTGGTGACGCAACAGGTCGACCAGTATAAAACTCCGCGAACTGTGGCGCAGCAACTCTTTTCCCCGGCTTTCCCCGGCGGCAG
>DJFO01000365.1 GCA_002432555.1 Marinagarivorans sp. UBA5870 | reverse complement strand
TCATTCAGTCATTCAGTCATTCAGCCATTCAGCTGCTCAGCGGGGAATGCGCGAGCCATTACTCCAAGTCCATCCTCCGGGGCTGCCAAGGAGGTTCGCTTCGGTGCTGTGTTCGATTGTCGCGGCTAGCTTGAAGATCTGTCCGCCAATGTCCATGCTTCACGTTTTTTAATCTGGTGTTTGCTTTATTTCGCCTGGCGCGGTTTCCAAGTGCGGTTTATTATCAACTTGTCTGCTTAACTTGTTCTCAAGGTAACCCGATCTGTGGCTAAATCCGCGGGAGCTTCTCGTGGAGGGAATCGCTTTTGCTGAACATACCCGCGCAGCAGCGCTATGCCAAAGCGGCCATGCGACGACTCGAGCTCTTGGGTGACGAAGTTTATTTGGGCGATCATAAAACTCACAATAAAAGGTGTATTTATGCAAAGAATGAAGCACATCCACTGTTGGATCACAGCGCCTCTCCTGCTGGTTTTTTGCTCTGGTTTTGCCGTCGCGCAGACTCAGCCCGTCGGCATCACCTTGAAAGTCGGGGGATTTATTAAGTTCGATGCCATTTCCAGCGGGTATCAAGACGGTGATCTGGCGGCGGGGAGTATAGGTCGCGATTATTTTGTGCCTGGTTCTATTCCCATTGGAGGAGAGAATGAAAGTCGCGATATTGATTTCCACGCCAAGTCATCGCGCATCAACTTCGAGACCTCGACGCAAATTGCCGACCAGAAGGTGGTGAGTTTTATCGAAATCGATTTTATGACCACCGACGGTGACGAGCGAGTCACCAACGGCTACCAGCCGCAACTGCGGCACGCCTATTTCACGTTTGATAAATGGGTTTTTGGCCAGACATGGTCAACCTTCCAGAATCCCGCTGCTCTGCCGGAGTCGCTGGATTACATAGGCCCGTCGGAAGGCACCGTGTTTGTGCGTCAGGCCCAAGTGCGTTATACCAGCGGTCCCTGGCAGGTTTCTTTGGAAAATCCGGAGACCACTTTTACACCTTACCAAACAGTCGGGCGCGAAATAACCGATGACGCTACTGTGCCGGATTGGGTTGGCCGCTATAACTTGACCGGGGACTGGGGCGGCGTGTCAGTTGCCGCTCTGCTGCGAGATCTCAATTATGAAAATATCGCGACGGACGTCGATGATCATGCGACGGGTTATGGCGTTAGCGTTTCGGGAAAAATCATGCTCGGCAGTCGGGACGACCTGCGCTTCATGATCAACGGAGGCAGCGGGCTTGGTCGCTATATCGCTATCAACACCGCCAATGATGCGGTGCTTGATGCGAACGTGTCGGGTGAATTGGAGGTGGTGGACGCGTTCGCCGGGTTCATTTCTTATCGTCACGTCTGGACGGACAAATGGCGATCTTCGCTGTTCGTCTCCATGTTCGAAGCCGATTACGATCCGGATTTGGTTGGGGGTGCTGTTACCAAAAAGGTACAAAGTGTCCATGCCAACTTGCTTTATTCTCCGGTACCAAAAGTGACCCTGGGCGGCGAAGTGATGTACGCCAAACGCGAGCAGGAAAATTCCGTTGACGGCACGCTGAACCGACTTCAGCTGTCCGCGAAGTACGAGTTTTAGCAGTCAGCCGCGGCTTCGAACTCAGTGTATTCGCAAGCCGCTGCCAAACTTGTTTACTGTCCGATTCCCAAGTCTTCTTAGCGTGCGGGGCGCGTTACAATCGGCGCGGGCGCAAGCGGGAAGAAGCGACTCGGGCGCCGTGGCCGTGTATTCCATTACCGCTAATCTTGCATTTTTTAACCGCGCCCTGTTCGCTGCGCGGGCTGCGACATCTCCCGGCGGACAGAATCCGCTGACCGCTCGGAAGTTAGTAGACTCCTAAAAGGGGAGTTGGTAACCTCAGCCGGCTGCATCGCCTGTGGCCTGACGACGCCGGCGATAAAGACAGCGGAAAAGCTTAACTCGTTGCCTCTCTTCGCAGAACTGGAAGACGCAGATTATGCTAGCTATGCTAATTATGCTAAGAGTGATCAACGTACCTGACCTGACATATTCATACTAATAAGTAATCATCGGGGGCATCATGGCAAATAGTGCTATCTCGGCCGCTGACGCGGCCAAAGCCGGTTTAGGCACAAGTCATCGGCGAGTTATATTCGCGTCTTCTCTGGGAACCGTTTTTGAGTGGTACGATTTTTATCTTTATGGTGCCTTGTCGGCTGTTATATCCAAGCAATTTTTCTCCGGCGTAAATGAAACGACCGGGTTTATTTTTGCCCTGTTGGCCTTCGCGGCCGGATTCTTCGTCCGCCCCTTTGGTGCACTCTTGTTTGGGCGACTGGGTGACCTGATCGGCCGCAAGCACACATTTTTGATCACAATCATAATCATGGGGGTGTCCACCGCTCTCGTGGGAATGCTGCCGAGTTATGCGACCATAGGCGTGGCGGCGCCCATCATTCTTATAGTGCTGCGGCTTTTGCAGGGGTTGGCGCTCGGGGGAGAATACGGCGGCGCGGCGACCTAT
>DJFO01000392.1 GCA_002432555.1 Marinagarivorans sp. UBA5870 | reverse complement strand
GCGTCAAAGCGAGCGGTTTACTCAAAGAGGGAGATGTGGCAGCGGAACTGGTCTACCAGCCGGATCTTTTCGACTAGCTTGCGCAAGTGCAAGTGTGTCCAGCGGCGCCCCACCGAGACCAACTCACTCCCCCGTCCCGCGATAAGCCGTAACGTCGATAAACACGATGACTATGCCCTCGCCTTTGCTCTCGGCGGAGAGGGAAGGACGCAGTCGAACAATATATCGAAGGCCATTGTGGCCGTGCACTTTCCGCTCGAACGGTTGGCGTTTTTCAAGGGTAACCGCCACGTCTTGCCGAAAATCCCTGTAGTCCAGATTATGCACAATATCGAACAACGGCCTGCCCACATCGGCTGTGATGACTCGGAAAATATCCGCTACCCGAGGAGTAAACCGTTTGATCTTCATATCCCGGTCGATAAAGATCGCCGCTATGTCCGTCGATTCGATAAGATTATTCAGGTCGTCGTTCGCCTTGTGGATATCTTCGAGCCGCGACTCCAATTCAGAGTTGACCACACTCAGCTCTTCATTGACTGAACGCAGCTCTTCGCGGTTGGCCTCCAGCTCCTCGGTGATTGATCTCAACTCCTCGTTGATGGCCACAAGTTCTTCATTAGATGCCCGCAATTCTTCGTTGGAAAACTGCGCGCTCTCGATCGCCTCGAGCAACTGGTTGCGATAGGATTGCGCGTCCGATTCTAACTGCGCAATTAAAGCAAATGCAGGGTCGTGTGCGGTTGAAGTGGAAAAATCCTCAACGGAGCTGAGACCTTCCTCGAAGGATACGAGAATGACGTTGCCAACTTCTTTGTCTTGGAAATGTCGCGCACTGATCTTGACGACAGTCGGATGCCCTTCGATGGTCAGCGCGACCCTGTGGTCATAGGAGCTCTGGCCTTGCCTTTGAGCTTGAAACAGCGCTACCCGCAAATCGCGGCGCAGCTCGGGGAGCGCAAGCGCCACTATATCACTCGTCGGCTCACCGCCCGCCATTCGCATATACCTTCCGGCGCGCGCAGAAACGTGCAGCAAATGAAACTTGCTGTCGACTATGACACTCGGTGCCGCCTGCTCAATCAGCGCGCGCTGGTGCAAGTCGGCGTAGGAGACCATCTGGGTGACCGCCGGCTTTGCTATGGCCGGTAGGGACGCGCGTATCACACCGGCATGCTCATAAGATGGCACCGGCATAAAAGTCTGAGAAAGAGAGCGGGCGCGATAAATGCGGCTATTTTTATCCACCAGATCGAAACAATCGCTCGCGGCATCCGTGGACTCGGCACTGCCGAGAAACAGGAGGCCTCCGGGCTTCAAGGCATAGTGAAACGATTTCAGTATATGCGCTTGAGCATCCCGGTTAAGGTAGATGAGGAGATTGCGGCAGGAGATCAAATCCAACTTGGAAAAGGGCGGGTCTTTTAACAGGTTGTGGGCGGCAAATAAAACTCGGTCGCGGACAAACTCGCGGATTTGATACTGGTCCCCCATCTTAAGAAAAAAATTGCGCAGTCGAGCTGGTGCCACATCAGGGAGGATTGCGCTGGAATAAATTGCGGTGCGGGCAAATTTCAAGGCGGCATCGTTGATATCTGAGGCAAATACTTGGTAAGTCGGCGGGCTTGCGCTCAATGCCACCTGCTCTGCCAGTAGAACTGCCAATGAGTATGCCTCTTCCCCCGTTGAGCACGCGGCGACCCAGACACGTATATCATCGTGCTCATCCCGATTACTGACCAATTCCTCGATAAAATCTCGCTCCAGCGTATCGAACGCCACCCTGTCCCGAAAAAAATTCGTGACCCCAATCAACATGTCTCCGAGCAGCGCCAGACGCTCGTCCGGATCGGTCTCGAGAATCGGCACATAATCCGACAATGTCGGCACCATACAGACCTGCATCCTGCGCTCGATGCGCCGCAATATGGTGGCCTGTTTATAATCTTTGAAATCATAGCCGGTGTGAGACTCAAGCACTGAAATAATTCGAGTGACCAACGTCTCGTCGTCATCTTCGAGCAGCGGCTCCCGGTCGTCGGTTTGCGGAAGAATGTCGAGCTTCGGCAAATCGATCTGGCTCGCATTGGACCAAAGTTCGATCAGCTTCTGTGGTATTTCGCTTACGGGCAGGACGAAATCCACGATGCCAGTGGAAATGGACGCGCGCGGCATAGCGTCGTGCTCGGCGTCGCTTGGGTCCTGCACCAGCGACACGCCGCCCTGCTCCCTGATCTTGCCGATGCCCACGGAGCCGTCCGTCCCGGTGCCGGACAATACAATCGCGATGGCTCGCTCTTGGTAAGCTCCCGCCAGGCTGGAAAAAAATCGGTCAATAATAGTACGCGCGCCGAATTCAGGGTGCAGTTCAATCAGTTCGAGATGCCCCGGTTCCAACTGCGGCGATTTCGTCTCCGGCACTATATAAATTGAATCTTTCTCAATTTTCGTTTGGCTAAGTGCTTTTCTGACCGGCATTCGTGTTGTGCGCTGAATGATTTGATCCGTTACGCTTTCCCGCGATTTGGGCAGATGTTGAACCACGATAAAGGCCATTCCCATAGCAGCCGGCATATTCTCGAATAGCCGTAGCAACGCCGTGAGACCGCCAGCCGATGCGCCTATGCCTACCACAGGAAATGCCGGAAGATCGATTTTTTTGGCGCTCTCCAGATCTCCTGTCGAGCGCTTGATTTGTTCTTTCATGCACGGATCTCAAAAAAATGAGAAATGGATTCCATATGGACTCCTTTTAACGCGAGTGACGTCCATAGGCAAGAGCATTTAATGACGTCATGCTGCACAAACCGCGACGCAGCAGACCGCCAGTGCCGCGGATATGCATGGCGTTTGCGGAGATTTCGATAACCGCGGCCGAGCACGGCTATAGCGGTGCGTTTAATAACCGCGGCCGAGCACGGCATTCCGATTCGCTTAATCAGCCACATTGTCCCCCTGCAACAATAGCACCGAAGTATCCGGCCTGCGACGGCACTGGAATGCCGCGGGTTAGCCTAACCAGGGTGCAAACGATGGGAAAGCAAACGAATTTTGTGCAACATTGCAGCCGCAAGCGGAGCATGACTCGCGGTGGTAAGAAGAATTGATCGGCCCTGCCCCGGCACCTTGGAGTCGAACATGGCAACAATCGAAGCGGCCAATTTAATGCGGATAAAAACTGGGAGGATTGGGAACGCGATTCGGTTTATTTGTAGGGGTCGAAGACTTTTGGATCTTGCCGGCTATCGAGCGGCACGCGGGTGTATAAAGCCCAGTTTTCTTTTAACGCATTAATATAATTATCAATATCCACCTGATCCAGCGGCACCAAGTCAGTATCGAGACCTTTGGCGGAGCGCAAAAAAAGCCGGGGCCCATAGGGGCCCCGGCGCGGTGGATTGTTTGATCCAATTATTTCGCAAATCCTGCGCGAATGTATTGGTTGACGGACTTGGCGGTGTAT
>DJFO01000044.1:9007-15657 GCA_002432555.1 Marinagarivorans sp. UBA5870 | reverse complement strand
GTCTGGAGGCCTGCTGTCTGGACACCCATATCTGTGTCCCATATCTGGACACCCATTGCTGCTGTGCTGTCTGGACACCCATTGCTGCCCTGCTATATGTGCCTGCAATGTTGCAGTATGGATGCAGTATGGATGCAGTATGGATGGATGCAGTATGGACACCCACAGCTGCGGGGCGCTATCTGAAGGATGCTATCTGGACACCCATGGTTATTTGTCTGGACACCCACGATCCGCCCCTGCTATTTAGGCACCCGCGGTTATTTGTATGTACCCCCTCCGGTGCCAGTCACTGAGTCAGTCACTGGACATCCATCACAATGTCTGAACATTACGTCGTGCAGACATCCTGCCACCGGAAATTCCGCAGGGACAGGCTACAAAATGCCGTAGTGCCAATCAATTAGGCCAGATTCCCGAGCTGCCGCGACGGTGGCTGTCGATAAGGTGGGTGTCTATGATTCCTGTCGCCTCCATGAGCGCGTACATAGCGGTGGGACCGACGAAGGTGAAACCCCGCTGCCGCAACGCCTTGCTCAACGCTAGCGACTCGGCGGACTGGGTGGGTATTTCGGCGAGGGTGCGCGGAGCCGGCGTGGTGGCGGGTTGGAATGACCAGATCAAATCCACCAGCCCCCCGTCGCGACGCAGGGCTATAGTGGCGGTGGCATTGTTGATGGTGGCCAGGATTTTAAGCCGATTCCGTACAATGGCAGGATCGGAGAGGAGGCGAGCCACATCCGCCTCGTCGAACTCCGCTACCAGCTCCGGCTGGAAATTGTGAAACGCCGCCCTGAACGCCTCGCGCTTGCGTAAAATCGTCGCCCACGATAACCCGGCTTGAAAACACTCCAGCGAGAGGCGTTCAAAAAGCCCGCGTTCGTCTCGTATCGGCATTCCCCATTCCGTATCGTAATACTTCTGCAGGAGCGGGTCCTGCGCGGCCCACGGCGGACGCGCCAGCCCGTCTTCGCCAATTACCACGTTTTTAGTCTTGCGCCGCACGTTTTTAGCAAGGGTTTGCGGATCTTTTGTCGGTGCGGCTTTTGGCATGCATGTCCGGGTTCTGGGGGCGTCGTTGNNTACGTGGGCAGGGTCGGCGCTATAGGAGTCTTTCAAATAACGAGGGGCTCTCTTGCCGAAGCAGTATCCTTTTTGCCTCTAGGCCGCCGGCGAACCCGGTGAGTTGTCCCGAACTGCCGATGACCCTATGGCAGGGAGCGATGATCGAGAGAGGGTTTTTGCCGTTGGCGGCACCCACTGCGCGCACAGCGGTGGGGTTGCCGATTTGTACGGCAATGTCGCGGTAACTGCGAGTTTCACCGTAGGGAATCGTCAGCAGTGCCCGCCAAACGCGCTGTTGAAATTCGGTGCCAGTGAATTCCAGGTCCAAGTCGAATCGGCGCCGCGCCCCGGTAAAATATTCATCCAACTGACAACGCGCGGCGAGCAGTATAGGTGCGTTATCAGACGGCTGCAGCGGGCCGAGCCGCACGCGGCCGGGACGATCATCCGGCCAGAGTACCGCAGCCAGCTTCGCGCCTCGCGCGACTAGCATGAGGCGGCCCACCGGGGAATCCATAGTGGTATAGAGGTAGGCCATAAATAATCTGCAAATCAGCTCGTTTCGCTGGATAACACTTGGGTTTTGTTCACGGGAAATGGCCTCACCAGCAGTATCAACTGGGGCAGGAAGAACAGAGTCCCCGCGAGGGCCGTCAGCATGGCGACGCCGGTGAGGGCGCCGAAGTAAATCGTCGGAATGAACTCCGATAGAACCAAAATCGAAAAGCCGAACACGATGAGATTGTTGGTGTGGAAAATAGCATTGCCGATGGTGGCGTGGCAGCGATGCATAGTGGCCACATAGTCACCGTCTTTCTTTAATTCTTCCTGAAAACGCGCGAGATAATGGATAGTGTTGTCCACGCCTATGCCAACGGTAATGGAAGCGATGGTGATCGTCATCATGTCCAGCTGAATGCCGGCGAAGCCCATGCCCCCGAGGATCACCGCGGCCGAAATCGCCGTGGGCACAGTGGCAACAAAGGAAAGCAGCAGCGAGCGCAGCAGTATGATGAACATGATAAAGATCAGCACAAATGACCAGGCGAGCGTCGAAATCTGCGAGTCGTAAAGGCTCTGCAACATGTTGTTGTACAACACCAGCAGGCCGGAGTATTGAATGGTTTCCACCTCGATGCCGGGAATTTTCGCCACGTCTGACTTTATGCGGCGCAGCAGTTCGGCGCGGCGCAGGTCGGGGTAGGAATCCTTCACCCGCAGGGTGATGCGCGCCTGGTCCGTGGTGCGGTCCAAAAAGGGATCGAGCAGGACCTGGCGCGCGCTTGGGGGAAGGGAATTCCCCAGTACACCCAATTCAAAATTGTTTAGCCCGCCGTTGATGTCGTTGCCGATTTTATAGAGAGTCGCCAGGGATTGGACCTTGCCCACTTCCGGCAGGGTTTCCAGGTGGTCGTGGATGCGCTCCAGATATTCCATGCCGGCGAGGGTAAACCAGGCGCTGGACNNCCGTCATCGGCGAAGGGATCCTCTTCAACGACTTCTGCATCGCCAAAAGGATCTTCGGCACCGTCTGCGCCGGCCGCCGCCGGAGCGGTTGCCTTAGGGGTGATGATAATGTCGAGTGTGGTGGTGCCGCCGAGTTTGTCGTCGATCAGCGCCAGGCCCTGGTGAATTTCCGTATCCTTGTGGAAATAATCGATGAAGCGGTTTTCCACTTCCAGTTTACTGATACCCCAAAAACTCAGGGCAAACGCTAGCATGCCGCCCCAGAAAATCCACATGCCAAATCTTTCGATAAACACCGCGCAGTAGGCACTGATGGAAACTCGCCTTTTGTTCAAAAACGATTTCTCTTTCTGTGGTTTGACCCGCTCCTTGGGCAGTAACATCAGAAATGCCGGCAGGGTAAGAAAGGATAGCACCAGGGCCACCAGCAAGCCGATGGACATCATCCAGCCGAAATCGATAAGGGGGCGAATGCCGCTGGTAACGAAGGAGGCAAAGGCGACTACGGTGGTGAGCGTATTATTCCAGCTGGGCATAGCCATGAAGGACAGGGTTGCTCTTAGCAACTGCTCGCGTGTCCAGTCCGGGTTTTCTTCCGCGTACTCGCGGTAGCGCATAACCAAATGCATGGTGACCGTTAGGGAAAGGATCATCAAGAGTGCGACGAAGTTGCTGGAAATCACCGTGAGGCGCCAATCGACCCAAGCGAGAAACCCCAACATCAGGACGATGGACACCACGCAGCTGATGACCGGGATCAAAACGAAGCGCAAGTTGCGGAAGATGATTCCCAGCATGGCGACCATGAACAAGAAAGACGCGGTGCCAAAGACCACTAGGTCATTGCGTACGAAGTCGATCATGTCCGCCGTTATCATGCTGACGCCGCCAATAAAAATGTCGGCGTCGTCTTTGTAGCGCGTCACTACCTCTCGAACCTTATCCACCCGGGCGTGGGATTGTGCGTCCGCCTCCGTGCGGAGAGCCCGGTAGATTTCGGATACCTCGTCGAGTCGTGCCTGCTCCGCTTCTGTCAGGCCCTCTGCGTGCTTTTTGTTGCGGAGGTGCTCGCGTTCGTTCACCAGGGTCAGTAGCTCCTGGTTCACTGCCAGATTCAGCTGGAGGGCCGTAGTCTGACCGTCGGGGCTCAGGATCAGCTCGCGGTAGAGGGGACTGGTCAAAAACTCCCGCCGGGCAAGGATACGATCGGTGCCGGGAGTTTCCAGCGTGCGCGGTTCCTTGGAGATTTCTCGCAGGGATTGTTTAGGACTCGCCAGTAGCGGTACGGTCAGAATGCTGTTGATATTTGCCACGCCGGGAATTGCGGCGAGATCGTCCTGCAGGCGGCGCAGGTGCGTCAGAGAGGCGTCGCTGAAGAGATCGGTTTTTGGGTGATAAGTGATCACCAGGAAGTCGCCAGAGCCGAACTTCTGCGTGACCTCTCGGAAGAATTCCAGATCCTTATCCCTCTCCAACGTGAGGGAATCCGCTGAGGCATCCAATTTGAACCGCGGCAGGCCTGCGGAAGCCAGTACCGTGAGCAGCGCGATGAATACCAGGGTCAGTCGCGGGTGTTTGATCACCCAGGGAAGCCAAAAATCCGTTACGGGACTTACTGCCATAACTCTCTACCAAGACAAGCTGTCTGCAAAGCCGGCGCTACGCGCCCTAAATTCCCACCCTCCGACCGGCTGCTAGGCAACCCCAGCCCAGAGGGTGGACAAAGAGGCGCTATGTTGAACTCGCCGCGCACAACCGTCAATTGCGCATGGCCAACGGGATTAGGGCAATGCAACGGGCAATGCAACGAGGACACCCGCTTCTAAGGTCATCATCTCGAGCTTAACAATGCAACGAGAATGCAACGAGGAAGAATGCCAATGCAACGAGGACACCCACTCCAATGGAGCTTAACTAGGAGCTTAACTAGGACACCCAAGCTTAATTGGCGGGGAGCTTAACTAGGGCGGTGCAACGAGGACACCCACTTCTAAGGACGCACTTCTAAGGACGCAACCAGGAAGAGAGGACGCAACCAGGACACCCACTCTTATATGGTCATCATCTGGCATTCGAGGCAAACGATAGGGACAGCCTCTTAGTGTTTTACGCCCCAACGAACAAATCGAATATGCAAAAAATAGAGGACAAGTGGCAGCGCGAACTATCAGTAGGTAATAACCCAGCCCCCGACCTGCAGCACCCACGGCCAAGACGCCCGCGAGTCTGGATCGACATTCAAGTCGTGACTCGGTGGTCTCTACTCTGTCGGGGCGGCTGAAGCGGTCGAGACGGCCAGGGCTCTAGCCCGCACGCCGGGGCAGCGGCTCAGACGGGCATTCCGGAACGTACATCTGTGGGCGATCCAGTGGAAGGTATATTGCCGTCCGCATTAACCGTTAATGAAGAAGCCTTCGGGAAAGCACCAGAATCACGAGAAGATCGTTTTACATATGCCAAGTCCCGGCGCCCGCTGGTAGCCGAGTTTTTCGGCAGCCTGCTTGAGGCGAAAAGCGCAACCGACTAGTCCCTTGAGTTTGCTTTCGAAGTGCACCGTGAGGAACAGCCAGTACTTAGGTTGTATGGAGAGGCGTGCCAATAAAGCTGGAGCGGCGTCTGAGATCGCGCCGCGTTTGTCGTCGCGGATAATGCGGCCGGTCCACTCTAAGAGTTCCAGATAATCGGGCAAGGTGATCGGTAGCCCCGAATCCCTTCGATCGCCGGCGAGCGGCATCAACGAATTCGATGGGTCCTGACGTCCCCTAGAGCGTTCAATACGTCTTTTGATAGAGGTATGTTCGGATTCCTCGGGTGTCTTCGCCAATTTGGCTCTCACCGGGTTGAGATCCACATAAGCCATGCAGGCTACCAGCGCTTTTTCATCACACAGCGCTTGGCTTTTAAACCGCGCTTCCCAGAACTTACCGGTGCATTGGTCCTCAGCGTTGGCCTGGCGGGCGATGGGCTCGTTAACAAGGCGCATGAACCAGCTGATGCTGCCTAGGTTTTCCCGCCATTCCGCCAGTTTGTTATCCACCGCCGCTTGCTCTGCGCTGGCCAAGCTCTCGCCGCGCAAAAACTTCTGGGTTAACAGCGTACCTTTGAACAACTGATGCCAGCGCGCGCAGACTTCCTGATTCGTCCAGTTCAAGTTTTTGTTCTTATTGATGTGGAGGATGACATGGTAGTGATTGGACATGACAGCGTAGGCGGCCACGTCGATGGAAAATACCTGAGCGAGAAAAAGAATGCGTTCTTCGAGCCACTTGCGTCGGTGTTCAAAACATTGACCGGTGGCGATGTCGAGTCCGCAAAGAAAGGCCCGCCGCACGCAGCGCGTAACGCAATGGTAATAAGGAGTCGCTTCGAGTGAGATCTGATGCTTGCGAGCTTTCGGCATGACAACCTCCTTGTTCAGTGCTGTTCGAATATACAGGTGTGAGTCATTTCGGGCAACTGTTTAATCGAGTATCCGCGTTTTAATCGAGATCCGTATGCGTTCGTACAATATGGGCAAGTCTGCCAAGTGCTTATGTTGCATTAACGTACCGTAACTCGCCGACGGGCCTCAAGAAGACGCACGAGCAATGTGTTCGTTACGAGGATGCAGGTGAGTGCCCATAAACATGCTGATGATACGCCGGCTGTCCGCATAACTGTTTTAGCGCTGAGACGGTGGGTGTCTGGATAATTCTTCTCTGGATGTTTCCTCGCTTTCTGGAAAACTTTTCGGTTGGATAATTCCTGTGGATGATTCACTTCGAACGGTTAATCCAGATATCGGCGACACGCTCCCTGCGAAAGAGTGTGTGTCCTGACACGAGGTGTCCACATATTGGGTGTCCTGACAATGTTCTGGCAATGGAGGCAATTGTCACATGCATTGGTGAGTGTCCGGATATGATAGCGGTGAGTGTCCGGCGAGGACATCCGGCGAGGACAGGATGGATGTCCGCGTAGCTTGGGATGGATGTCCGCGTAATTTGTTCGCATATTGGGTGTCCTGACAATGTTCTCGCGTAATTTGTTGTGATAGTGGTGGGTGTCCGGCGAGGACAGTGGGTGTCCGGCGAGGACAGTGAGTGTCCAGATACGACACGGTGAGTGTCCAGATAGGA
>DJFO01000044.1:3015-8960 GCA_002432555.1 Marinagarivorans sp. UBA5870 | reverse complement strand
GTGCAGGCACGGCCCGGGCTAGCCGGGCTTGATAGTAGGTTAAAAGCGAAAGGTCGCCTCTAGGGCGAGCGTCATGGGACGTCGGAGGAAGCTGTAATAGGTGTTGGTTCGAAAAAACGCTTCCGAAAGCGGCATATTGGCAGAGTAGGAGATAATTTCTTCATCGAGCAGGTTTTTGCCGAGCAGAGCTACGGCCCAGGTCTCGGACTCGATGGCCACGCGGGCGTCCAGCATCGTGTAGGCGTCGATCTCGCCGCGGGGATCCAGATTCACGTGCACTTGCTGCTCGTCCACCCACTGCGCGTCGAGCCCTGCTACAAATTCAAGGCTGCCCACCGGGCGAGAATATTCCAATCCCGCATTCAGGGTCAGCTCGGGCGTATAGACGCCGCGTTGACCGCTGTAGTCGCAAAATCGATCGCCAGCGACCGTCGTATCCGGAGTCTGTCCAAAATGGCAATTGCCGTTGGTGAAATCTTCGTACTCAAAATCCAAAACGGCGACGCCATAGCTGCTGGTCCAATGGTCTGCGAGCCGCCAGCGTCCGTCGATCTCGATACCCTGTACCAGAGTACTTTCCGCATTGCCGACGTTGAAGCCCACCGCGCCGTCGAACTGGCTAACCTGCAGGTCTTCGTAGTCCATATGGAACACAGCGACGTTTAATTCCGCACGACCCTCGGCGAGCCGCAGTTTGCTGCCCAGCTCCAGCGCAGTGACGGTCTCTTCTTCGAATTCAAATCGATCGCGGTCGTTGGAGCGCGGATCGAAGCCGCCCGCTTTGAATCCCTTGGACGCTTTAACATAGGTCATGACACNNATGACATCGGCGTTCGCCTGAAAGGCGATGGTGAGCGACGGCGTAAATGCCGATTCATCACGCGACTCGTCGAGATTGTGGCCACCGGATTGCTGAGTGTCGGTCTCAAAAATGGCTGCGTAAATAAAATTCGCCAATATGGGGTCGTTGATCAGCGCCCCGGTCCCGGTGTTGACGATGTTCAATTCTTTTTCTGCATCCTTTCGCTCTTCAGTGAAGCGCGCTCCAAAAGTCACTTTCAATTTTTCTGTTGCATTCCAGGTGCCCTCGGCAAATGCGGCCCAGGCGTCCGATCCCTGTTCAAAGCGGCGGGCGATGGTGCTGCCGGGGAAATTCGCCGAGTACATGAATCCCGCTCCCGGGTAGGCCGTCTGCAGGCGACTGATGGCGGCTTGCACGAGCGGTACCAGCGGAGTGCCGACCGGAACGTTGAAGTCATCGCTGAAGCTCTGGTCGTAAGTCTGGTAAAACACGCCGGCCAGCCATTCGACGGTTTCCCCTTCCGGCGATATCAGGCGGATCTCCTGGCTAAACTGGTCGTACTCTTCGTCTATGCCAAGCTCAAAAAAATGCACCGGGGTGTAATCGCAGTCGCAATTTTCCCTGTAATCATATCCCAGGACGCCGCTGAGGGACGTGAGGGTGAAATGTTCGGTTTCGTAGTCGATGCGGAGGGTTTGGGTATTGATGGTATTGTCACTGAATTCCGGCGCATCGATCTGACGTTCGTAGTTCTGCCGATTGTCGAATGTGAGGCCGCCAGTCATTGCGGCAAGAATCTGCGAATAGGTCAGACCGGTAAAAGGAGTACCGCCGACGGCGGGAATGTCCTGAGAGATTTCCATCGGCCTGCCTTGCACGTCGAAAGTGTCGCGTTCGGCAATAAACAACACATCAACGTTTTCGGCGGGTTGCCAGGCCAGCGAACCGCGCACCGATTGTTCTTCCACACTGGGTTCCGCGCGGTTTTTAAAGGTGTTAGTGATATAACCCGGATCATCGTAATAGCGCAGCGCCAGGCGACCTTGCAGCGTATCGGAAAGGGGCCCTGAAACATAACCGCTGACTTCCCTGGTCTCGAATTCGGTTTCGTAGCTGCCGGTGATTTTTCCTTCCAGTTCGTTGGTCGGTTTCGCGGCTATGATGTCGATGGCTCCGGCAATGCTGTTTTTGCCAAACAGGGTGCCCTGCGGGCCGCGCATGATTTCGACGCGCTCCACGTCAAACACCGGCGCTCGGTACAATTGGGCGCGACTGTGATAAATGCCGTCTTTATAGACACCCACTGACTGTTCAAAGCCCTGGCTGTTATCGGAACCTATTCCGCGAATCCGCATCTGTGTGCTGAGGCCGGTTTCGGTAAAGTGAATATTCGGTACGTAACTGGTGAGATCCTCCAGATTCTCCACACCCATCTTTTCGATTTTATCGCCGGTGACCGCCGCGACCGAGATGGGCACTTCCTGCAGGCTCTGCACTCGTTTTTGCGCAGTGACCACGACTTCTTCCAAGACTTGTTGCGGCGGCTGGGCGTGCACCCCGGGCATCACCCCGGCGCACAGCAGCGAGATAGCTGCGCACAGCGGGTGTTTGATCGCGTTGGGCAGAACAAGCAGTTCGCGATTCATGGTCTCCTCCGATTGGTCGGTTAATTATGTGATTGTCAGGAGCTGGGCAGCACATATCTGGATCATCCCCGTTTATCGGAGGCCGCCGGACCATGGCTCGGTTAAGCCGATTGTCGAGGCGGTTCTTCATGAGCCCGGTGATCTTGCCAGGCCACGGACGGCTGCCGACCGGCGAGTGGCCATGTCGGCCGACGTACGCCCGGCCCTAAGGGCAGACGCGATAAACGGCTGTCAGCTTCCTGCGTCATTGAGTGCCGTGTTAAGTATAGGTCGTAAAGCACGCCTGCTTCCGGCGCGGTGGGGCATCATAGCCCGGTTTGAGCGCAAGAATAAATATGCAAGCGCCTCAGCCGGCGCGGACTTTCGCCGGCGGACACCTGCCGGCGATCCGGGGTCACATCTGTTCCGGCTATCATTTCGTCGGTTCTCCGTCTGCTGAAAATGTTCGTCGGCGTGGTAAACTGCGCGCTTCTTGCCCAGTCGGACCCCCGGCTGGGCACTATAATTCGCCCCAGTCATTGGTAGACCATTTGAAGAAACAACACTCTCCTGCAGATGTGCAGAACTGGCATATCGAGCAATTCGACGTTCCCCCAGCTCCGGGCAAACAGCGATTCCACGATTTCCAGCTTTCGCCACCGCTGCTGCGGGCAATTCAGGCCCTCGGTTTCCGCTACTGTTCACCTATCCAGGCGCAGTCTCTCCCGTTTAGCCTGGCCGGCCACGATGTGTTGGGACGTGCCCAGACCGGTACGGGTAAAACTGCCGCATTTCTGATCAGTGTGATCGAAGATCTGCTCAAGAACCCTATCGAAGGCGAACGTTACGCCGGCGAGGCGCGGGCGTTGGTGCTCGCGCCGACTCGGGAGTTGGTGCTGCAGATTGCCGAGGACGCCAAGGCGCTCACCCAGTTTGCCGGCTTAACCGTGCACACCTTGGTGGGAGGCATGGATTACGGCAAACAGCGCAACCATCTGCACCGGGAACTGGTGGATATTCTGGTGGCGACCCCCGGCCGGCTGATCGATTTCTGCGATAGTGGAGACGTCTATCTGGATCAGATAGAAATGCTGGTGATCGACGAAGCAGACCGCATGCTCGATATGGGCTTTATTCCGCAGGTGCGCCGCATTGTTCGCCTGACACCGCGCCGCGAACACCGGCAGACCATGATGTTCTCCGCCACTTTCTCCGCCGATGTACTCAACCTTGCCGATCAGTGGATGTTCGAGCCGGTGCGGGTGGAAATAGCGCCGGAGAGCGTGGCCACCGCGTCCGTGGAACAGCACATCTACCTCGCCGCTGCCGACGAAAAAGACACCATGCTGTTCAACCTCCTTCAGCAGGAGGATGTCGAGAGCCTGATGGTGTTTGCCAACCGGCGCGACCAGTGCCGCAAGCTGCACGAGGCGCTGCGCAGCTTAGGAATCAAAGCGGGATTGCTCTCCGGCGAGATCGACCAAGCCAAACGCGTGAAAACCCTCGATGCTTTTAAGGCGGGCCAAATCAAGGTCTTGGTAGCGACCGATGTGGCCGGACGCGGGATTCACATCAATGATGTTTCCCATGTGGTGAATTACACCCTGCCGGAGGAACCGGAAGATTATGTGCACCGCATCGGGCGTACTGGCCGGGCCGGCAGCCGCGGCACATCCATCAGTTTCGCCTGCGAAGACGACGCCTTTCGTCTACCGGCAATAGAAGCGCTACTCGGCCATCCGATTCGCTGTGAGCAGCCGCCGGAAAATCTCTTGCGGGAAATCCCCTTGGAGCAACGCCAGGCCCTGCAGAAACAGCGAGCGTCCGAGCGGCGCGCGCCGCGGCCCCAGGCCGGCGGTCAGCGGCGCCGCCCACCGCCGCGCCGCTGATTCACGCAGCCCGGCTACACTGTTAAGAAGGCCTGCCCCGGTCGGGACGGGCACACTTCGGCGCGGGTGGCAGGGGTACATGAAAAAAATTCTCGTAGTGGAGGACAGCCCGATCGTCCTCAAGGTGCTTCGGCACGTGCTCGTTCAAAACCCGCTCCTACATCCTCTCTACGCAACGACCTTCGCCGCCGCCCGTACCTTGATAGCGGAAGCGGGCGACGATTTATTCGCCGCGCTGGTGGACCTGAATTTGCCGGATGCCCCGCACGGAGAAGTGGTGGACTATGCCCTGGCGCGCGGCCTGCCCACCGTAGTGCTGACGGGTAGTTTCGATGACGACCGCCGGCGCCAACTGCTGGCGAAAGGGGTAGTGGATTATGTGGCCAAAGAGGGGCGTTATTCCTACATCTACGCGACCAACCTGTTGCAGCGCCTGTGCAAGAATGAGCAGGTGCCGGTACTGGTAGTGGACGACTCGGCGACCGGCCGAAAATTTATCAGTAGCCTGCTGCGCCTGCAGCGGTTTCCCGTATTCGAAGCGGCGGATGGTGTGGAGGCCATTAAAATTCTTTTGGAAAATCCCAGCATCCGCCTGCTGATCACCGATTTCAATATGCCGCGCATGAACGGCTGCGAGATGGTGCGGCTGATCCGCAGCAAGTATGAAAAAACCGACCTTGTGATCATCGGCCTGTCTTCGGAGGGGGAGGAATCGCTTTCGGCCAAATTCATCAAATCGGGCGCTAATGACTTTCTGCGCAAACCGTTCAACCAAGAGGAGTTTTTCTGCCGCGTGTCGCACAACGTCGAGCTGCTGGAGATGATCGAGACTATCCGCGACGCAGCCCAGCGCGACTATTATACCGGGGCCTACAATCGCCACTATTTTTTTGCCCAGGGTGAGAAAATGCTCGCCCAGGCGCGCGAAAAAAATGTGCCCGTCGCCGGTATGGTGTTGGACCTGGATAATTTCCGCGAGATCAACGAGACCTACGGCAATGAAATGGGCGATCGCGTAATGCGCGACATTGCCGGCAAACTTCTCCAGGCATTTGAACGTTTCCTGCTGGCGCGGGCAGACGGGCAGGAATTTTTTGCGCTCATGGTCGGCTTGGATAATGCGAAGGCCTGCGCGTTTGTAGAGCGGGTGCGCCTGGTGTTGAGCGATTTACCAGCCGAGGTGGGCGACCGAGTTATTCCGGTTTCTTTCAGCGCGGGAATTTCCAACGCGGCAGGCGATAATCTGGATCACTTGATTCGCGCGGCCTACGCCTGTTTGTTCCGGGCCAAAGAGGCCGGTGGAGATTTGGTGTTCGGCGACGAATAGCCGCGCACCAACAAAAACGCATCGCGCGGTTAGGGCTGCGCGTCGCGCGCCGGCTCGAGTTGCGGCGCCTGCGCTGGGTCCAGCTGCAGTCCCTTGATTTCGTTCACCCAGAACAGGGTGCCACCGATCACCGCAGCCGGCATGGACAGAATATTGAGCACCGGGATCATGCTGCAGCCCATCACAGTGCCGCCAAAACCAATGCTGCTGTAGCGCCGCTTGCGCAGCATCTTGCGCAGGGTGACAAAATCCGTCTGATGATTGTCCGCGGCGTAGTCCACGTATTGAATCGCCATGGACCA
>DJFO01000044.1:0-2945 GCA_002432555.1 Marinagarivorans sp. UBA5870 | reverse complement strand
GCCCCGGAACCCCGGTGAGCATTTGCTCGGTCTTTTGGGACAGCACGCCGTAGAAGGGCGCCGCCAGAATATTCGTGATGATATTGAACGCGTAACCGTAGGCGATCAGCACCACCACGACGATCAATATCCAGGCGACCCACTTCAGGGTCTTCTCCAGAAATTGTAGGATTTCCGGCAGCGGCAAGTGCCAATCGGCCATTTGGTCGAAGAACTGCACCAGTAGCGCGGTGAGACCGACGAACAGCACGCAATTGATGGCCAGCGGAATTAGAACGAAGAGTCGCAACTGCGGGTGCAGGATCAGGCGCAGGCCACGAAAAAAATAGCGGGCGCCTGAAACCAGGCTGTTGCGCGCCAGTTCTGGGTGCATCCGCGGACTCCAGGAGGCGCTAGGTTCTGGCCCCCACGGCTTTGAGCGCTGCTATATATTCCTCGGCGTGGCGATGGCTGCTGATTGCCTGCAGAAATGTTTTGCCTTCGCCGTTGTCGGCGTTGATGTCACGGCCTTCTTCAACAAAAAACCGCGCGAAGGTGGCGAAGTTTTCGGCATTCATCCCGCGATAGGCTTTTTCCAGCGCGCAGTAGTCGCGACTGAGATTGCCGTAGGGCTCCACGTTTAAGAACGTACGGATGCGCGCGTCGTCAAAGTTTTCGCCGAGGACTTTGGCTTTGTCTTTTTTCAATGTCATAAAAATTGCTCGTTTAGTCGGCAAAGCGCCGTCGGTGGTGCCGCTGTTAGCCTAGTTTTTCCAGCAGGATTTTATTCAGTTGCTGCGGATCGGCCTGGCCCTGGGACGCCTTCATTGCCTGGCCGACAAAGAAGCCGAGCATCTTCGGCCGTNNATGATGTCGTCGACGATTTTTTCCAGCGCCCCGGTGTCGGACACTTTTTGCAGACCTTTGGTTGCAATCACGGTATCCGCATCGCCTTCGCCGTTCCACATGGCTTCAAAGACGGTTTTGGCCATCTTGCTCGAAATGGTGCCGTCTTCCAGTCGTTTCAGCAATCCGGCCAGATGAGTGGCGCTGATGTGACTGCTGCCGATGGTCAGTTCCTGCCGATTGAGCTGGGCCGCCAGGTCGCCCATCACCCAGTTGGCCGCAAGCTTAGGCTGACCCGACAGACGCGCGACTTCCTCGAAGTAGACCGCTGTGGCCGCGTCCCCGGCCAGCACCGCGGCGTCGTATTCGGAGAGGCCGAGCTCCGCCGTGTAACGCGCTCGTTTGGCCTCTGGCAGTTCCGGCATTTGGCGGCGCACTGCCTCTATATAGGCATCGTCCAGCACCACCGGCAGCAGGTCAGGGCAGGGAAAATAACGATAATCGTTGGAGTCTTCCTTCGTGCGCATGGTCCGCGCTTTTTTGGTCTCGCCGTTATACAGACGGGTTTCCTGCACGATTCGGCCGCCGGTTTCCAACACCCGGATCTGGCGCTCGATTTCCAGCTCTATGGCTTCCTCGATGAATTTGAAAGAATTGAGATTTTTGGTTTCGGTGCGAGTGCCCAGTTTGGCTTGCCCCTGCGGGCGCACGGAAATGTTGACGTCGAACCGCATGGAGCCCTGCGACATGTCCCCGTCGCAAATTCCGAGCGCAGTGACTATGCCGTGCAACTTTTTGGCAAAAGCCACGGCCTCTTCCGCCGAACCCATATCCGGTTCGGTCACTACCTCGATCAAGGGCGTGCCCGCGCGGTTGAGGTCGNNAGGTCGATGCCCGACATGCCGTGGAAGTCCTCGTGCAGGGATTTGCCCGCGTCTTCCTCGATATGGGCGTGGTGGATCCGCACGCGCTTCAGTGACCCGTCACTCAGGCTGAATTCCAAGTAGCCGGGTCCGACTATGGGCTGCGCCAGCTGGGTGGTTTGATAACCTTTCGGCAGATCGGGATAAAAATAGTTTTTCCGCTCAAAGACGGAGCGGCGGTTAATCTCTGCGTTGACGGCCAAGCCGAACATAGTGGCCATGCGAAACGCCTCGGCGTTGGCGCTGGGCAGAGTTCCCGGCATCGCCAGGTCGATCGCGCTCGCCTGGGTATTGGGCTCCGCCCCAAAAGCGGTGCTGGAGCCGGAAAACATTTTTGAGCGGGTCGCCAGTTGAACGTGCACCTCGAGACCTATAACGGGTTCCCATGCCATTTGCTATTACCTTTTTTAAATACCGGCGGGCGCCAGGTCGTGAAATTGGGTGTGTTGCTGGAACTGGTGGGCGGCGNNGTAGTTGCCGATGATCTGCAAACCCACGGGTTTGTTCTCCACGAGACCGCAGGGAATGGACATGCCGGGCAACCCCGCTAAGTTGGTGGCGATGGTATAGATGTCCTCCAGGTACATGGCGACCGGGTCTTTACCCTTGGCGCCGAAGGCAAACGCCGGGGAGGGTGCGGTGGGGCCCATGATCAAGTCCACCTGCTGGAACGCCTCGACAAAATCCTGCTGGATCAGGCGGCGCGCTTTCTGCGCTTTCGCGTAGTAAGCATCGTAGTAACCGGCTGAAAGTGCATAGCAGCCGACCAGTATGCGGCGTTTGACCTCTTCGCCGAAGCCTTCACTGCGGGACCGTTTGTAGAGATCGTCTAGGTTCTGCGGATCTTCGCAACGGTACCCGTAGCGCACACCGTCGAAGCGCGAGAGGTTCGCCGAACATTCGGCCGGGGCAATCACGTAATAGGCGGGCACCGCGAGGTGGCTGTGGGGCAGACTGATGGAGTGCACGCTCGCACCGAGTTTTTCGTAGACCTTGATGGCGTCCTCGACGGCGGCGGCGGTGCCGGGATTGAGTCCCTCGCCAAAGTATTCCCGCGGAATGCCAATCTTCANNTCCCGCGATGGGGCGTGCAAGCGCGGCCGTATAATCTGGGATGGGTTCGTCCACGCAGGTGGAATCGCGCGGATCGAAGCTCGCCATTACGTTCAAAAGCAGCGCCGCGTCCTCAGCGGTGCG
>DJFO01000172.1:3322-5343 GCA_002432555.1 Marinagarivorans sp. UBA5870 | reverse complement strand
GCCGATCCAGACCCATTCCGTCAAAATGGATATGCCGATCAACCCCAATTCGGTGCCGCCAGACGTCAAACCGCTAGTTGTGTCGATCGAAATCGACTTCGACGGTGTCATACGTTGGGACGGAAACCAGGTCCGCGATGGCGACACGCTGCGCAATTACATGCTGCACGCCGCCAACATGGATCCCAAACCGGAAATTCATTTAAAGCCGCACAAGCTGGCCAAGTACGACGTAGTGGCGAAGGTTCTGGCCACCGCTCAGCGACTTGGCCTGGACAACATCGGCATTATCGGCAACGAGAAGTTCGAGTGATATTGTGCCTCTACTCTAGTCAAACATGGTCTTAAGTATGAATATTAAGAAAGGTCTGCGCAGTATTCTGCACGTGGGCCTGTTGAGCCTCTGCTCGCAGGCTGTAGTTCTCTCGGTTGCGACGGCCCCCGCCTACGCCGCCGAAAAGAAAGGCGAAACCCAAAAAATAAGCGCGAAGGTTGGTAAACCTCTGAAAGAGGCCCGCGACTTGATGACAGCCAAAAAATGGAAAGAAGCTCTGGCAAAAACNNGCCGGACAAAACGCCGGACGAAGAGGCAATCGTCAATGAGATGCTTTCCTACATCATGATGAACCTGAAGGACTACGCCGGTGCTGTGGCGGTCTATGAGACCATGTTGGCAAAAAATCAGTTTGCCCCTGCAGATGTTCCGAAACGCGTGCTCACGGTTTCCCAACTGTATTTTTCTCTGAAAAACTATCCTAAATCGATCCAGTACGGCGAGCGGTACCTGAAAGAAAACGGTGCCGATCTGGAAGTACAACGCCAGATTGCGGAAGCTTATTATCTGCAAAATAATTTCGCTAAATCCGAAGAAGCGACCCAGACCCTGCTGAAGACTGCGCAACAAAAAGGCGTGGCCGTGAAGGAAGACTGGCTTAAGCTGCTGTTGAGCGCTCAGTACAAGCAAGACAAGAAAAAAGAGATTGTCGGAACCTTGGAGCGTCTGCTGCTTAGCTTTCCGTCCGACCAATACTGGTCGAACGTCTTTACCTATGCGAATGACTCCACCTTCTCCGACCGTCAGATCATCACTTATCTGCGCCTGATGCACGCGCGCAACCTGATGGGCCACGACGAATTCGTTGAAGCCGCCGAGCTTTCCCTCGCGGTGAATAACCCCGGTGATGCCAAAGCGTTTCTCGAAGATGGTTTCGCTAAGGGCAAGCTGGGCGTAGGCGCAGCGAAGGATCGTGAAGTCAAACTTCTGAATCTCGCCAAAAAACAAGCTGCCGAGGACGTGGGGCTCCTGCCTTCACTGGAGAAAGAAGCCGCGGCCAAAGCCGAGGGTGAACCTCTGGTACGCATTGGCGAAGCCTATCTCGGCCACGGCCAATATCAGAACGCTATCAACGCTTTGACCAAAGGCCTGGCAAAAGGCGGCGTCAAGTCCGCCGACGACGTGCGGATCAATACCGGTATTGCCTACTTGGGTCTCAAAAAGAAAGACGAGGCTATCAAGGAGTTCAAGGCTGTCCCGGCCACATCGAAAATGGCATTACTGGCACGCCTGTGGGCGATTCACGCCGCGAGCGTCAAGTAAAACCTCCTCGCTACAAATAAAAAGCCAGCTTCGCGCTGGCTTTTTTTTCACCTGGCTTTTTTGTGTGGCTTCTGTCGGTTCTCTCTTGAGGAGTCTCTATCGCAGAAGTCTCTATTGCAGTATCTATTGCAGGGCTCTCTATTGCNNCTATTGCAGGAGTCTCTGTTGCAGGAGTCTCTGTTGCATGCAGGAGTCTCTCTTTAGACCCCTACTGGCTTTCTCGCGGGCTTTTCGCCTGATTTCTAAGCGTCTTTAACTCCGGCGCCCCCTGCCCTTGGGATTGCGCGCCGGGTTGACCTTATTTTTGATTTTGACTTGGGTTTTGACCGACATGCGTCGCGTTTTCGGCTGCTCATCCGGAATCAACGCCTTAGGGCCGTCGCCAATCAGATCTGCGCGTCCCATTTTGCGGAATTGCTCGCGC
>DJFO01000172.1:2749-3304 GCA_002432555.1 Marinagarivorans sp. UBA5870 | reverse complement strand
TACGTGACCTTATGTAGCGGATCCTTCTCTGAGTAGTACATCGCCGTCGCGAGAGCCATGGGCGAGGGGTAGAAAGTTTGGACCTGGTCCAGGCGATAATTATTGTGCTTGAGCCAGAAGGCGAGGTTGATCATGTCTTCATCTTCGCAACCCGGGTGTGCGGCTATGAAATAGGGAATTAAATATTGTTTCTTCCCCGCCTCTTGCGAAAATTTTTCGAATAACGCCTTGAAACGGTCATAAGCGCCTATGCCAGGCTTCATCATTTTATTGAGCGGCCCCTCCTCCGTATGCTCCGGCGCAATTTTGAGATAGCCGCCCACGTGGTGCGTCACTAATTCCTTCACGTACTCTGGGTCTTCCACTGCGAGGTCGTAACGCAGGCCGGACGCTATAGCCACCCGCTTCACGCCTGGCAGAGCCCGTGCCTTCCGATACAGGCGCGTGGTATGGGAGTGATCGGTGATCAAATTTTTACAGATGCCCGGAAATACGCAGGACAAACGACGGCAATTGGCAAGAATTGCGGGGTCCTTGCAAGTGAGCCGATACATA